>JAICGQ010000413.1 GCA_025923035.1 Pyrinomonadaceae bacterium
CGTGTAAAGAATGCCTGAGTACTCCGCGAAGCCCTCGCTCAGCCACTGATCGCGATACGAACGCCACGCCACAATGTTGCCCCACCATTGATGCGCCGTTTCGTGCGCGACGAAGGCGTACGTGTACTTACTGGCGCGATCGGTCGGCGGAATCATCAACATCGACGGGAACCCCTGTCCAAAACCGAAGGGATGGAACGAAGCGCCGAAGACTGGATACGGGTAATTGCCGAACAGCACCGTGAAATAACGGACGGAGTTGTTGAGTTCGGCCAATATGAAATCTTCCTTGATCGCCGCCAGATCACCGGGTAACGAGTTGAACTCGAGCGGTATCGGCGCACCGCCCTTCTCCCATTTGATCGTGTCGTTGTGACGTTTGAATGGTCCAAGGGCAAACGTGATCAGCGCGACGGGCGCGTCCATCTTGTACTTCGTAACGGCCCCGTCCTTGTCCTCAGGGTCGAGCTCCTCACTGAGACGAGCGCCCACGCTCGCAATACGCAAACGTTTCGAATGCCGGTAAGTCAGCTCGTACGAGGCGCGGTCGAGATAACCATGACGCGGATACCACGTTTCATTCGATCGCGGATAATGACAGTCTTTGCAGTACTCGGTGTCCTGCATGAAGTCGCCTTCAAGATCCATATCGAACTCGATCTTGTCGCCCTGCTTCAGAGTCTGCGGCAGCAGCACCGTAAACCCGCCTTCCCAATCGTCCTGCACCACCTCGACGTCGGTTCCGGCGATTTTCACTGACTTCACGCGCATCTGTTTTTTCAGACGCTGGTTGTCGTATTCACCCAAACTCTCGCCGACCTTGAAACCGACCATGCGCACCTCTGGCTGGAGCGCTTGGGCCACGACGCGGGCCAGCACACGCATCCGCTTGCTGGATTCGCGCACGTCGATGTCCATACGATAGTGAGTGATATCGATCTGATCGTTGGCGTCGGAGTAAGCGACGTTGCCACGCTGGTAGTCGTCGAGCCCGTAGAACGCGAGCCAGACCTCCGTGCCATAGATGCCGCTGTTGTAGGCCCAGATCAGTCCTTTTTCGCCGGCATTGATGCCGAAGTTCGATACGGGAATGCGATTCTGATAGTCGAGCACCAGCGAGAAGCGTCCACGCCGGCCACCATCAAACGTCGCGAGAAAAAACCCGGGCTTCTCGCCGTTCAGCACAGACGTCGCAACACGGGCCGGAAAGTTCGCGCCGGTTTCGCGCAACAGGCGTGCGTCGGTTTCCAGTGCGAGCTTTTGCGCGCGATCATTCGCCGCGCCGGGCTGCGCCTGACCAAACTGCGTGGCCGTGTCGTCAGTAAACCTGAAAACGGCGGTCTTGAAGTCCGATTCGATATTCTCCGCGCCGAGCAGGCGTTTGACGTTGTCTTTTTCGAACTCGTTCGGCGGCGTTTCCGCCGTGAACTTACCTTCGCCGATAAACACAGCGCCCGTCGGCTGGCCGTTGATTGGCTCGCCCAGATAGACGGTGCCCGTCAGCGTGATCTGCGTTCGATCCTTCTTCAGCACCAGCGCGTTCACCTGGGTTGAGCCGCCGGTTAGCGCGAATGCTTTTATCTGGTTGTAAGTTTGCTTGTCTTTGGAGGCGGCACTGTCTTGTGCAAACGTGCTTGACGTGCCGAAGATAAAGGCGATCAGCAAACACCCGAACACAATCAGGTGTCTCAGGGAGGGGCGGTTATTCATTTGAGGGATCTCCGAGGTTAATGTAGTACTTGCTGCACGAAAAACGTTGTTTTCCGGAGCTACAGTGAACCAAAAAGATGGCCGTTAGTCCAGCCCTGATTTAATATCCGTGGTATTATCTGCGGCACAAATAACCGCCATGACAACCCACGCAAGTAACCTTGATGAGTTTCTGGGAGACTTTCGCTCTACGGTCGTGAATGCGACAGACCGCCTGCGACAGATCTCGCCGGAAGAGAGTGCGCGCAAGACGTCGCCTGACAAGTGGTCGATTAAGGAAGTTCTCGGCCACTTGATCGACTCCGCGGCCAATAATCATCAGCGTTTCGTGCGGGCGCAGTTTACCGACGACCTTGTTTTTCCCGGTTACGAACAGGAGAAATGGGTCAACGCGCAGAGATACCTCGAAGAGTCGTGGAGCGACATGATCCAGTTGTGGAGCTCCTACAACCTGCATCTCGTGCACGTGATCTCTGCGATACCGGAAGCGACGTTAACGCGAGCAAGAATTCGCCATAACCTGGACCAGATTGCGACGCGTCCGGTGGATCAAAACGACCCGACGACGCTCGACTACTTTGTTCGCGATTACCTGGTCCACCTGAAGCACCATCTCGATCAGATCTTTCCACCTCAGGATTCGTGAAAGGTTCCGAAAGTTAGGAGTTTTACATGGCGCATACAGTCGAAGAACTCAGGCACATGACTCTCGCCGATCTGCGCGAGATGGCGAAAGGCATCGAACACGAGGCCGTCCAGGGCTACACGCAGCTGAACAAGCAGCACCTGATAGGGGCGCTCGCGAAGGCTCTCGGCATTCAACACGAGCATCACGAAGTCGTGGGCGTCGACAAGTCGGCGATCAAGTCGCGCATTCGTGAGTTGAAGACGCAGCGCGAAGCCGCGATCGCCGCTCACGATCATGCGCAACTAAAAGTCGTGCGCCGGACGATTCATCGCTTGAAGCGACAGATTCATAAAGCAACCGTATAACTACTGGTCCTAGCACCCGGGAGAAGCACACATGAAGAAGGCCATCAATCTCAACGTGAATGGTGTTGCTCGCAGCGATGAGGTCGAACCACGCATGCTCCTCGTCCACTACCTGCGCGACGTGCTCGAACTAACGGGAACGCACGTCGGCTGCGAGACGTCGCTCTGCGGCGCCTGCACCGTGATGCTCGACGGGCAGGCCGTGAAGTCGTGCACGATGTTCGCCGTTCAAGCGGACGGATCGTCAGTGACGACGATCGAGGGATTCGCGAAGAACGGCGAGCTGCATCCGGTACAGGAAGGTTTCTGGGAGCGACACGGATTGCAGTGCGGCTACTGCACGCCGGGAATGATCGTTACCGCGGCGCAGTTGCTCGATCGTAACGCCAATCCGTCGCGTGAAGAGATCTGCCACGGACTGGACGGCAACATCTGTCGCTGCACCGGCTACCAGCACATCATCGAAGCCGTGGAGTACGCCGCTGCCAAAAAGGCGGGCCGGTAATCGCGCGCACGAGCGCGTCGCTTCAAACGTCGGAGGGATCATGTCAAACAAATACGTCGGCCAACGAGTGAAACGCACTGAGGATCCGCGACTGATCAAGGGTCTGGCCCATTACGTCGACGACATCGCTCTGCCGGGCACGCTGCACGTCGCTTTCGTCCGCTCGGTTTACGCACACGCGAAGATCACGGGCATCGATACGTCAGCAGCGGTCGCTACGCCCGGAGTCGTGGCTGTTTATACGGGCGCAGACGTCGCACACAAAATTGGACCAGTACCGTGCGCCGGAGCATTGCCTGATCTGAAAGTGCCCGATCATCGCGTACTCGCAAAAGACAAGGTCTACTTCATGGGCCATCCGATCGCCGTAGTCGTGGCGACGGATCGTTATGTTGCGCGCGACGCCGCTGACCTGGTCGTGGTCGACTACGACGAACTTCCGGTCGTCACGGACGTCGAAGAAGCAGCCAAGGGCGGCACCGTTATTCATGAAGCCTGGACGGACAACATTGCCTATCGACTCACCTCCGGCGAAGGCGACATCGAGGCGGCGTTTTCAGCCGCCGATCGCACGGTGAAACAGCGTGTGCTGCACCAGCGACTCGCGCCCATCGCGATGGAGCCGCGCGGCGTGCTTGCGCGCTACTTTCCCGGTGAAGAAGAGCTAACGCTGTGGTCGTCGACGCAGATCCCGCACCTGATGCGCACGCAAGTCGCTCTAATGATCGGCATCGCGGAAAACAAGTTACGCGTGATCACGCCGGAAGTTGGCGGCGGGTTCGGATCGAAGTTGAACGTTTATGCGGAAGAGGCGTTGCTCGGTTGGATCTCGATGCAGTTGGGCAAGCCTGTCAAATGGATCGAAACCCGGCGCGAGAACATTCAAGCGACGATTCATGGACGCGGACAGATTGGCGACGTCGAGGTCGCCTTCAAGAACGACGGAACGCTTACCGGTCTGCGTTACAG
>JAICGQ010000414.1 GCA_025923035.1 Pyrinomonadaceae bacterium
CCGAGGTTGTAATAGATGTCGCCGGTAGTTTGGTAAGCGCGGGCCTGCCCGATGAGGTTCACGGTTGTCCGACTCAGTTTGAGTGCGCGGCGGGCGTTTCGCAGCGCCAGGCTATTGTTGCCGACTTCCGCTTGCAGGTAAGCGATACGGTTTAGTACGTCACCCTCACGACGCCTGTCTCGCAGAGTACGGCTGAGCTTTAGTGCTTCATCGTATGACGAGAAAGCTTTATCGAATACATTTAGCGCCTGATAGACCTCTCCGCGTTTCAGTATGGCATTGAGGGCGTTGCTGCCGTCACCAATGTCCAGCCAGTGGTTTCGCGCGTTGTCGTATTTCTGGATTGCTGCGTCGAGTGAGCCTTTCAACCGTCCTGCTCGCAAGCGTTCCGCGTCGGCAAACGAAGCCTCAGCAGCGGTTCTTGACTCGTCGCGGTGTGATAGTCTCGGCTGTGAGCGTGCAGAGAAAGATGCGAGCATCAGGCAAACGGCACACAAAGATCCGAATCGCCAAATCCGAATCTTTGTGTACCGAGACATTACCTAAATCCCGAGAACTGCCATTAGGCCTCGCTTAAGGTCTTCACGTGCTTCAGAATTAATGCACTCATCAGGCGCGGCCACAACAGGCGGGTTGCGCATGCTATAAACTGTATTCTGACCTTCTGGTCCCTTTCCCTGGGTTTGTCGAAACGGCCTGGCCGCCACATCTCGATTCTTCATTAAGAATTCTGGTGTCTTAACACGTGGCTCACGGCGGGTGAGATTCGTGTAGACTTCGAGGAACCGAATCCATCCTTTTTTTGCCTGGGGATCCACAAAATCGAGATTCTGGTACTCGAAATCAACCCGCGACCACGGGAAGTAGATAGAGACACCATGGGAGTATTGGTGGCTTGGTCCGCTGTAGCATGACTTAACAACGAAGCTGTCTTTGATGAAGCCGACCAATTTAGAGCCGAGCTCGGCAACCTTACCGGTCTTATGCCGCTCCAGCAAACAGTTACAGAAGTCAACCAGATCGACAAACAGTTCTCCGTTATAGGATTG
This sequence comes from Pyrinomonadaceae bacterium, assembly GCA_025923035.1. Classification (GTDB taxonomy): domain Bacteria; phylum Acidobacteriota; class Blastocatellia; order Pyrinomonadales; family Pyrinomonadaceae; genus PSRF01. The sequence continues at coordinate 1,050 of JAICGQ010000414.1, forward strand.
TGCGGTCCAGTGTGCAAGGATTATGTTGTCCTTGAATAGTGGGTCTTCCGTCTGTAGCTCAGCCGTCATTGCGTCCGCAAACAGGTTTATCAGTTCTTGTAGCGCGGCGGCCTCGCCGACGTTCAAAGCCGCTTGATCTACCGACAGTCCGCCGAGCGAATAATCAGCGTAGAAATTCACATACTCTTCTACGATGTTCGTCGCCACGCTCCGTGCAAGTCCCGGCTCGAGTGTGGGGTCCTGGATAGCGGCAGCAACCATTGACTTCAAGTTGCTCATGATCGGTTGATAAGGCCAGCCGGATAGCGGGCTGTAACTCTCTGAACTGACCATATAGTTCACCAGGCCGCGGAGTTCGAAGGCCACTTCAGCCATACTCATCAAGCAGGTGTCGAAGCCAAGAATGTCGATTGGCCGCCCGCCGATTTCAGTACTCAATTGCTCAAAAGCTTCTTTCAACTCTGACATGGTCAGCGAGCCGGCCGGACTGTCGTCCTTCAACAGAAAGTCCATAGCCGTACCGCTTCCGTGGCCGCACAAGATGACCATGTAATGATCGGCCGGGAACAGTTCGACGCATGCACTCATGAAGTTATAGAGAGTGACGGGCGAGCCGGTGTCGGTTTCATTCGGCCTGATGTTTCGAGTCTCCTCCTCGAGCAAGAGAGTTTTTAGTTCGCCATTCAAAGGCCAGTTGCTTTGTGACACGCCGGCGCGATTGAGTTCGGCAAGGACCTTTTGAGTTTCCGCCGCGGCGGCCCTGATCGCTTCCTCGAGAGCCGCTTGTCGAGCTTTTTCACGTGCCGCTCTTCGAACGCGCTGGTGGCCCCGTGCCACTTTGCTCTCCAGTTTGAAGCCTCCGTTGTCGGAAGAGTCGAAAATGTCGGCTGACAGTGGCGTACCCGGTCGATCTGTTCTCCCAATCTCGTAGCGATGAGTCTGGAGGTAATCGTCCTTGGGATCGAACTGCGTGATGATGTTGACACCGCCTCCGGGTGCCACCTTCTTCATTTCGGTCATCGCATACACGCTGGCGTCAGTGAGATTGTTATCACCGGCGAGATAAACCATGACCGTCCATGCGGCCTTTTCTTTCGTTGTTTCTGGTGCCATGTCGTTATCCTCCTCGCGTGAAGTAGCGCCGACACGTCGTCGGCAGGCAAGAGCTTCATGAAGCGGGCGGCGTCATGAGTAATACCCAATAGAAACTCAGGGACTAGCTGCGGAAGACCAACACGGAAAACACGCGGGCCGGAGTAGGCCTTGTTTGGAAGATGTCTTTGGAGCTTCCCCTGGGCTAAGGAAGTTACCTGGCCGCGAGCGACAGGAGACTACGCCCAAACAAGCTATGTGTCAACGAATATTGATACCGCCGGAAGCCATAACACACTCCCCAACCGCGACGGGATTTCAAGCGATCCTCCTACCCTGTTATGGCGATAATGAAGAAGTATTTCGCAGGTTTGTGCGACTAACTGTTCGGGGCGGGTTCGTCGTCGATCTCGTCCGCGACGGCGCGCAAGATCAACGCCACCTCGGCATCACTCACCTGCGTCGCTTTAAAGCGAACTTCGACGTTGAAATCACCCTCGGGCGAGGCGTATTTGAAGGTATAAGGCTTCGATTCCGGAACCACGCGCGGTCCCATTTCCTGCCGGCGCGCTTCCCTCGCGTCGTTTCGTTTCAAACCTTGCGACGCGATCTGTTTCGCAAACCGCCGCATCGACTCGTCATCCGGCTGACGAACAATCTGCAACAATGACGACTTCGCCGTAATATCACCTTCGCGACAAACCGCGCGTACGTCCTCCGGAATTTTGGCGATCGCTAAAGCTTCGGTGACGGTGGAGCGGCTCTTGCCGACTTTGCGCGCGACGTCGTCATGCGTGTAACCAAACTTGTCGCACAGCGCCAGCAACCCGTCCGCTTCTTCCCAAACGGTGAGGTCTTTGCGCTGCATGTTTTCGATCAGCGCGATCTCCGCGACCGTGCCTTCGTCAACTTCCAGCTCGATGCACGGAACTTCCTTCAGCCCGGCGCGTTGCGCCGAACGCCAACGTCGCTCGCCGGCGATGATCATCCAGCGTCCCGTGAGTCGATTCGGCTTGACGAGCAACGGTTCGAGTACGCCTTTCTCTGCGATCGACGCCGTCAACTCCGTCAGGTCGCCAAACTCGGTGCGCGGCTGCTCGGGGTTCGGATCCAAACTGTCCACAGGAATCATGCGGCCAATATGCGCCGGCCGGTGCTGTGAAAGTTCTTCGACGTAATGCGCGTCGTGGCGCATTTGCAGTCCTGTCGGGAGTCCCCTTTTAGACACGGCTGATTACCTCTTCACAAAGTTTTCCGTACTCAACTGCGCCGGACGAATTGGGTGCAAAACTAAAGATCGACTCCTTGTACGCCGGCGACTCTTCGAGCCTGACGCTCTTCGTGATCACTGTCTCAAACAACTTCGGACCAAACACGTTGCGAATCTGATCGTGGACCTCGCGCGCCAGCGTCGTGCGTTTGTCGTGCAACGTCACCAGCACGCCGAGCAGTTGGAGGTTTGGATTGGGACGCGCTTTGACCTTCTCGATCGTTTCGAGCAGATCGTCCGTCCCTTCAAGCGCGAAGTACGACGACTGAATCGGAATCAGCACGTGCGACGCCGCAACCAGCGCGTTGACGGTGATCAGGCCCAGCGTGGGCGGCGTGTCGATCACGATCACTTCATAATGCTTCTTGAATGGCTCGAGTCGATCTTTCAGGCGAAACGGCGCGTCGAAGTCGCCGACCAGTTTCGACTCCATCTTCGCCAGACTGATGCGCGCGGGAACAACGTCGAGGTTCTTCACCGGCGACGTGTACACCGACTGCTCAACCGGCGCCTGTCCGTCCATCATCAGCTCGTAGGCGGATCGATCGATGTTCGCGGGATCGAGAAACGATATTGAGCTGTTGGCCTGGGGATCGAGGTCGAGAAGCAGGACACGTTTTCCCTTGCGGGCGAAGGCGGCGGCTAAATTGATGGCGGTAGTGGTCTTCCCTACCCCACCTTTTTGATTGGCGATGGCGATTACCATTCGCTGCACAGTGGCAAACTCGCGCTCCAGTGGTCCATAAAAC
>JAICGQ010000415.1 GCA_025923035.1 Pyrinomonadaceae bacterium
AAGTGGTCGGATTCGGGGGAACGTACACCTTTTCACCGACAGTGGTTCTGGACGCGAACATCGGTTATACGCGCCAGAGACTCGGTGCAGAAAACATCGATCTCGATCAACCGTACGGATTGACGGTTCTGAAAATTCCCGGGACCAATGGACCAGACCGGCTGCAGAATGGTTATCCGTTCTTCAATATCAACGGCTGGAACAATATCGGCAACGACAACACCGGGAACCCGTTTTTGTTCCGCGACAACCAGTATGTGGCAGCGGCGAACCTGTCCTGGATAAGAGGGGCACATGCGTTCCGGTTTGGCGGTGACTATCTGAATCCGCAAATCAACCATTTCCAACCGCAGGGTGCGGCGTTTCAGACAGTCCGCGGCTCGTTCCAGTTCAACGGCACGGCGACCGCGTTGCAAGCGTGCAATGCAATCGCTTCAAACAACGTCTGCGGTCAGGGCGGAAGCACAACCGTCGCCGGAGCTAATGCATTCAATGCCTGGGCTGACTTTCTTCTCGGCCTGCCGAGCGGTGCAGGCAAGGCGGATCAACTTCGCAACCCCAATTCAGTGTGGTGGCAGCAATACGGCCTCTACGCGCGCGACCATTGGCAAATTGGTCGTCGTACGACACTTACTTATGGCCTGCGTTGGGAGCGCTTTCCGATTCCGAGGAAGGACCATTCCGGAATCAATCGTTTCGATCCGGCGACGGGACAGGTGATCACCGGCGGATTGGGCGATGTTCCGTTTGATGGTGGTGCGTCCGTTGGCGCGGGCTTGTTCCTGCCGCGAGTCGGTCTTGCTTTTCGTCTTAACGATAAAACCGTACTGCGGGGCGGCTATGGCCAATCTTCCGATCCGAGACCCTTTCAGGACCTGAGGAACGCATATCCGATAGTCAACATCTGGTCCATGCCCGCACGCAATTTCAACGGACTCAGCGGGACATCAGGGTTCATTCCGGTGACGACGCTCCGTCAGGGACTCATCAACTCGAGCACTCTGCCGGATCTGACCGATGGGACTATCCCGCTCCCGCCGAACACTGGAACCACAACGTTCCCGAAAGAGGTGCAGCGAGACAGAGTTCACTCGTTCAACTTTTTCATTCAACGCGAACTGCCGGCCAGGTTCGTAGTTCAGGTTGGTTACGTTGGAACGCGTGCAAATGGTCAGATGGGATTCGTCAACATAAATCCAAGTGCTCCGGGAACCGCGGATGCTGGTCGCCCACTTATCGGGTTTGGGATCAATGCGGATATTGTGAGCATCCAGCCATTCGGAGACACGACGTATAACGCATTGCAGGCACAACTTACTCGTCGCTGGGCCAGTTCGCTTTTTGGTCTGGCTTACACATGGTCCAAAACACTAAATTACGCAGACAACGACCAGGGTGCCAGAATCAACTTCACGCCCGCGAAAGAACGCAACCGTGGTCCGGCCAGTTACGACCGCACGCACAATCTCCAGAGTTACCTGGTCTATGACCTTCCTTTTGGCAAGGGGCAGCGCTGGGTCAATGATGGATGGGCAAGTAAGATCTTCGGCGGGTTCCAGGTGAGTGGTCTGATGAGCGTCATGAGCGGTCTGCCGTTCTATGTCGTCCAAAATACGGCGCCGAACTTGTTGGCTCGCGGGAGTGGCCAGGTACCGAATCAGGTGGCCTCGGAGATCACGATCTTAGGCGGCGTGGGCACACCGGCGCAGCGCGGTGCAGACGGCAGCGCACCGTGGTTTGACAACCGAGTGCTGGGCGGTCCGGCAATTTTTGGAGCGACATGCACCGCGAACTGCGCCTGGGCATTGGAAAATGGCGCCCGTTTCGGAAGCGGCGGAAGAAACAACCTTCGAGGTCCGGACTTCTTCGAGATAGACACTACGATCTATCGATCATTCCGCCTGGGGGAGAAAGTCGAGCTTCAACTTCGTGCTGAAACTTTGAACTTACTGAACCACGCAAACTTCAACCTTCCGGATGCGAATGCGAACAGCACGACATTCGGTTACATTACTCAGACGTTCGGGCCGAACCAACAACGACAATGGCGCTTCGGAATGCGTCTTAGTTTCTGAACCGTATGGCCGCAAAGAATCAGAGAAGCACAATTCGATGTGCGAGCAAATTGGCGTTTTTCGTGATTCTTTGCGGCTTCCTCTGTCAGCCTGCGCGGGCGCAGACCAATCCCGATCGTTGGCTTGACTACGCAGCCGGCGAGATCGACATCTTCCCGAACGTTACTTACGCCAGGGCAAGTAACTTCGAACTAAAACTGGATCTTTATCTTCCGAAGAACCGAACGCGTTCGAATCCAACCCTGGTTCTTTTTCATGGCGGCGGTTGGGTCGACGGGCAAAAAGAGCGCAACGTGCTTTTTCTGTTGCCGTACCTGGAACTCGGTTGGTCTGCTGTGAACGTTGAGTATCGGACCGCGCGACAGGCACCGGCGCCCGCTGCGGTGGAGGATTGTCGTTGCGCGCTGCGCTGGCTCACGTATCGCGCTCGCGACTACTCGCTCGATCCGTCGCGGTTTGTTTTGACGGGGACGTCGGCAGGCGGACATCTTGCTTTGATGGGGGGCATGTTACCGGTGGGCAACGTTTTCGATCGCCAGTGTCCGATTGAAGGAGGCGAACGTTGGGGTTCCGCGAACGTGCCGGAGCTGAAAGTCGCAGCGATCGTCAATTGGTTTGGTATTGGCGACGTTGCGGATCTGCTTGATGGTCCAAACGCGAGAAACTATGCGCGTGAGTGGTTTGGCAGCGCGCCGAACGTAGAACTCGCGAAGCAGCTTTCTCCAGTCAATTACGTTCGCGCGGGTTTGCCGCCGATCATTACGATTCACGGCGAATTTGATGATGTTGCGCCTTACGCGCATGCGGTCCGGCTTCATGCCGCTCTGGATAAAGCTGTCGTGCCAAACAAGCTGGTGACGATAAAGGGCCGAAAACACGGCGGGTTCAATCGTGAAGAACTTTTGCAGAGCTATGCAGCGATTCGAGAGTTTCTTAAGAAGCAGGGTCTGTAAATGCGCACTGCTGTGCGTGGTTTTCTTTGCGCAGACGGTCAAGGCGGATGATGGATACCGTCTGTGGCTGCGCTATGAGCAGCTTCCATCGCGATCGTTGGAGAATTATCGACAGCGCGTTAAGTCGATTACGGTCCAGGGCAAATCCGATACGTTTGATGCTATTCGTCGCGAGTTGACAGTCGGCTGCTCGGGCTTGCTGGGAACACAAATCGAAGTTAAAGATGATGAGCAGGCATCGGTCGTCATTGGATCTCCACAGACGTCGTCGCTGGTTCGCAGGCTGAATTGGGGACCGGATCTCAAGAGACTGGGCCCGGAAGGTTTCCGTATTCGGACGGTCAACAACGTTATCGTCATTGCCTCCACGTCAGACATCGGCGCCCTGTACGGCACGTTTCATTTTCTGCGTCTGCTCCAAACCGAACAGCCAATCGATCGACTGCGAGTAGATGAAAAACCGGCGTTGCAACGACGGTTGTTGAACCACTGGGACAATCTCGATCGCAGCGTCGAACGAGGCTACGCCGGCAAATCGTTGTGGAACTGGGATGATCTTCCCGACAAGATCGATCCGCGTTTGCGCGACTACGCTCGCGCCAACGCGTCGATCGGGATCAACGGTTCAGTCCTTAACAACGTCAACGCCAGCTCTGAATTCCTGACTCCGAAATATCTCGCCAAGGTTGCCGCGATCGCCGGAGTCTTCCGTCCTTACGGAATTCGCGTGTATCTCTCCGCTCGTTTCTCCGCGCCGATGGAACTGGGCAAGTTGCCGACTGCCGATCCGCTCGACGCGTCGGTGATTGCCTGGTGGAAGCAAAAGGCCGACGAGATTTACAGAATCATTCCGGACTTCGGTGGCTTCACTGTCAAAGCAAACAGCGAAGGACAACCCGGACCAAGAACCTACGATCGCAATCACGTCGATGGCGCAAACATGCTCGCCGCTGCGGTTGCGCCGCACAACGGGATCGTGATGTGGCGTGCGTTTGTTTACGACATGAAGCCCGGTTACGACCGCGCGGGTGCGGCCTACGAGAACCTTCAGCCGTTCGACGGAAAGTTTGCTCCCAATGTGCTGCTCCAGGTCAAGAATGGACCAATTGA
>JAICGQ010000416.1 GCA_025923035.1 Pyrinomonadaceae bacterium
GATGGACCGAAAGCGAGTTTCAAACAGTCGACTTTTTTCGGCGTGCCGCTGTCGCCCGCGCACTTGCGGAAAGGAGCGGCAAACTACAAACCGGCTCTCGATCCACGCGGCGAGGCACGAAGTTTCATCATGCAGTTAATGAATGGACAAAACTCGCTGGCTGAAATTGCTACGCGACTCAGCGAGCGTTTCCCGCAACGATACCCCGATGAGAATGCGGCGTTCAACGAAGTGGCCACCGTTTCGCAGGAGTTTGCCAGGTGAAGCAGATGGGTGACGGGCGTCCGGAAAACGAGTTGCTTATCGCCGTAGCGCGTCGTGAGTTGGATCCGATGGCAGTTGCAGTAGTGCGCAGGTTGCTGCGCCAGTCGATCGACTGGGATTACGTGCTGGCAACAGCGTTCAGTCACGGGCTCGTGCCGTTGCTGCAGAAGAACCTGATGATTGCTGCGCGCGATCTTGTTCCGGTTGATGTTGTCGGACGGCTGAAGCGCGAGTCGGTCGCGAATTCACAGAGCGTGCTGCATCTGATCGGGAAGCAGTTGAAGGTGTACCGGTCGTTGAAAGACGCCGGCATACGTGTGGCGATTTTCAAAGGCGCAGTGCTGGCGCAGATGGCGTACGGCGAAGTGTCGTTGCGACAGGCGGGCGACATCGACTTGCTGATCGATCGCGCCGATTTTGCCGAAGCGAGATCGTTGCTGGAGTCGTTGGGTTACGAAATGGCGCCTCGCCTGACGGACGCGCAACTCGCTTCGCACCTCGCGTTTCACTGTGAAGTCCCGTTCATGCGCGATGAATGGTTCACGATCGTCGATCTCCATTGGAACCTCGCGCCGCGTGCTTTTGTCTTCGGGCTTGAAGGAGACGAAGTAATGTCGCGCCTGCAGAAAGTTTCATTGGCGGGCACCGAGATCGACACATTTTGCGATGAAGACATGGTGCTCTACCTGGCCATGCACGGAGCGAAACATCTGTGGCATCGTTTGGAGTGGATCGTGTCGCTTGCGGAACTGATACGCGCTTCACCAACGATGAATTGGGACGTCGTTCTGGAGCGCGCCAAAAAAGCCCACGCGACACGGATGCTGGCTCTGGCTTTATGCCTCGTCGAAGCTTTCTCGGACGTCGAAACGCGGATTTTAGATCCGCAGGGAGCGATGAGAGGTATGGCGCTCCAAATTCGCGATCGAATCTTCACTCAATCACACACGAACGAATCGACGGAAACAAACCTCTACAACTTCCGTGTCATGGACCGCAAACGCGACGCGCTCGTCTCTGCGCTGCGGGCTCTCTTCGTTCCCACTCTTCCCGACTGGCAAGCGCTCGCGCTGCCCGCGCCGCTGCATCCTTTGTACTACGCCTATCGACCGCTGCGATTGTCGAAGTCTTATCTGTGGTATTTTCTAGTGCGTGGTCACCGTCGTTCCTGAGAAAATGCTCAAGCCGCCGCTGAAGTGGGCCGGCGGCAAACGTTGGCTGGTCTCGCACCTCGCGCCCATCTGGGAACGACACGCGTCGCGCAGATACGTCGAACCGTTCTGTGGTGGACTCGCCGTCGCGCTCGGTCTGCAACCAAAACGGACTCTGCTGAACGACGTCAATCCGCATCTCATCAACTTCTATCGTCATCTTCAATTCGGACTCACGTTGCGCATCGAGATGCGTTACGACGAGGAGCTCTTCTACCGGCATCGCGCGCGCTTTAACGAGCTCATCAAAAACGGCGGCGCGCAAAGCGAAGAAGCAGCCGAGTTGTTCTACTATCTCAACCGCACGTGCTTTAACGGACTGTGTCGTTTCAATAAGAGCGGCGAGTTTAATGTGCCGTTTGGGACTTACAGCACGGTGAACTACGACGCAGATTTCTCTGTTTATCCGTCAGTGCTGCGGGATTGGACGTTTACGAATACGGACGTGGAGAAGGTGCGGATCAGGAAAGGCGACTTTGTGTATGCAGACCCGCCGTACGACGTTGAGTTCACGACGTACAGTTCGGGAGGGTTTTCGTGGGACGACCAGCAGCGGACGGTCGAGTTTTTGGCGCAGCACGATGGGCCGGTTGTGATCTCAAACCAGGCGACGCCGCGGATTGTGGAGTTGTATGAGCGACACGGGTTTGCAGTGAGTTATCTCGATGGGCCAAGAAGGATAAGTTGCACTGGAGATCGCACGGCGGCGCGCGAAGTGTTAGCGGTGAAAGAATGAACCAAGCCTGGCAACCGGATTACATTTACACCGATGGACGGTTCCGCTCGGGATTGGCCATCGTCGCGGATCAAGCCGGAAAGATTGTCGAGATATCGGAGAATGCGCCAAACGCAAAGCGGTTGACAGGACGTGCGATGTTGCCGGGGTTGGTTAATGCGCACTCGCATGCGTTTCAGCGCGTGATTCGTGGGCGGACGGAGTATCGATCGCAACACGCCGATAGTTTCTGGACGTGGCGCGAGCAGATGTACGCGGCGGCGACGGGACTTACGCCGGAAGAGATTTACAACATCTCGCGGATGGCGTTTCTCGAGATGGCGATGACGGGCATCACTGCCGTCGGCGAGTTTCACTACCTGCACCACGCGCCGGACGGCTCCCTCTACGAAGATCCGAATCAGCTCGCGCACGAAGTGATTCGGGCTGCCAACGACGTCGGCATTCGCATCGCGCTGTTGCGCGTTGCGTACGCTCGCGCCGGCTATCAAGTGGAACCTAATCCACGACAAATTCGGTTTATTGAAGATTCTGCAGACACATATTTAAAACACCTGGACCAACTGCTAGCGAGTGTCGACGCGAAAGACGGAATGGCATGGGTCGGCGTCGCGCCACACAGCGTTCGAGCCGTGCCACTCGATTACCTCAAACAGGTCGTCGCATTCGCCGGCGAACGAGAGCTTCCGGTCCACATGCACGTCGCTGAACAACCGGCAGAAGTCGCCGCGTGTATCGAGGAATACGGCCGCTCGCCGGTCGCGCTGCTCGACACCGAAGGTTTCCTCAGCGATCGCTTCACCGCTGTTCACGCCATTCACGTCACGCCGAAAGCAGTCGCCGCAATGGCGCGATCCGGCGCCGGTGTTTGCGCGTGTCCGACGACGGAGCGAAACCTCGGCGACGGCGTCGTTCCCACTGATCTGTATTTCAACTCGAACGTGCCGGTTTCGTTGGGCACCGACAGCCAGATCCAGATCGATCTGCTCGAGGACGCGCGCGAACTCGAATATCACCTGCGTCTCCAAAAAATGGAGCGCAACGTGTTGGCGCCGGATACTGGGCCATCCGGGTTAGCGGCAAAACTATTCGAATGCGCCACGGTGAATGGCGCAAAAGCCATCGGATTCAATGGCGGAAAACTGGAAGTGGGAGCACCGGCGGATTTCTTCACCGTCGATCTGAACGATATCTCGATTGCGGGTTGGTCTGAGGATGACCTGCTCGCAAACATTGTCTTTTCACTGTCGCGCACCGCCATTCGTGACGTTGTAGTAAACGGAAAACAAATCAAGTGACACCGATCAAAGAAACTTTGGCCCAACTCGTGCGGATCGACTCCGTCTCTGCGCGATCGAATCGAGAGATCGTCGAGTATCTCGAACAACGCTGCGCCGCGATGAACTTCGTAACCCGGCGTTTCCCGTACACCGACGAACACGGCATCGAGAAGATCAACCTGATCGCGCTCCAGGGCACCGATTTTTCCGGGATCGCGAATATCACGTTGGGTGTCGAACTCGCGCTCGTCGGACACACTGACACCGTTCCTTACGATCCAAACTGGACCGAAGCCACGAACCTTACCGAACGCGACGGCAAACTCTTCGGACGCGGATCGTGCGACACGAAAGGCTTCATCGCAGCCGCACTAACTGCGGCTGAAACGCTTGTACTAAAGAAGCCCCTGGCACTGATATTCACCGCCGATGAGGAAATCGGACTCATCGGGGCCAAACAACTCGCCGGCGCAAAAGTAATAAATCCGCGTTACAGCATCGTCGGCGAGCCCACGTCGCTCAAACCCATTCGCGCCGGAAAAGGTTATTCACTCGCGGAAGTCGTCGTAAAAGGACGCGAAGCACACAGCGCATATCCCGCTCTCGGCGCGTCCGCCATCTTTCGC
>JAICGQ010000417.1 GCA_025923035.1 Pyrinomonadaceae bacterium
CGGCCGTCGCGCGACTCGTTTGGATGCTCCCAGCGCGTGCGGTTCTTGTTCCAATCTTCAAACGATTTTTCGAGATGGAACTGGACCGCGTAGATAAGCTGTCCGTCGCCGCGTTTCACCATCATTTGGTTGCGACAGAGATACGAAGTCGCCAGCAGTTTGAATCCTTCGGGCACGCGATCGAGCTGGAGGCCGTGATTCTGCCAGACACGCAGAATGCGCGCATCTCGTGTGGAAATACCGGTTTCGCAATCGACGGCGATGTTGTCGAAGATCGGATCGTCAGGATCGGTAATGCGAACGAAGCGATACTGATACTCCTGCGGGCGGTCAATACGCTGTTCGTGCTGCTCGAGCTTGTCGAGCGTGATCACGCGCGCGCCGAAACTGAGTCCCACCAACTGGTGTCCGCCGCAGATTGCGAGCACCGGAATCTTTGTCTTGCGAATGAAGCGACCAAAACTGTCGAGGATCGATTGCTGGTAGTAATCGAAATCCCGGAGCGTGCCGCTGACGACGATAGCGTCGGGCTGGAACTGCGCCGCAGCTTCGGCGACTTCGGAAACGTGCGCCACCTCGCTGGTCGGATCTTTCACCAGGCGCGAGATGTTGTTGCGAATGTTTTCAATAGCCATGCCCGCGATGAGACGCTCCCGCCTCATTTGCGCGACCAGCATCTCGCCCCAATCCTCGCGCGCGACGTCGGAAAGGTCGGCTTCGTCACGAAGCAGACTGTCTATCACCAGGATCCGAGCCGCCGGAATGCGCTGCTCGACCGGTTCATAACGGCAAAAAGTTTGTTGGGTGAAGGGGAATGGAATAAGTTCTTGGCTCATCTGTCGTGTCGTTAATTTGTCCTGGGGTTCTGAGTCTACCTCTTTTTAAACTCCGGCATCTTGCTTCCGGCGCCCGCGGCCGTGATGTTCTCACGAACCTGAGCAATTAGCAGGCCACGCAACCGGCTTCGCATCCTTGGGGGCTCTTCGCCGGCTTCCTGTTCAACCAGCAGCAACATTCTATACCACGAAGACTCCAATTCGTCTGCTATATGCGAAATCTTTGTGATGTCGTAGGGCACGGCGACGTCGGTGGCGCCGATTCGAGCGAACACTGAAAGGTACCTGGCGGTCGCCAAATCCGGGCACAGCAACCGCCGGCGTCCGATTTTCAGTTCCACTCCGAGCAGCGTGTGTTGAATATCAATGCGCGCCTGCGGGTTCGTGGTTTCAAAGTGATACGAGCGCGTACGCAGTCGCAGGATTCGCTCGCGATAGATTCGCGGCAGCCAGGCTTCGCCAAGTTTTTCCTGGACGATTTGCGCGTAGCTTGCGACAGTCGCGGCAGTCACTGGCGCTTCGTAAAGAACTGAGATTCGATCCTGGTCTGGAGGCCGTTAATGACGCGGCCCGGAAAGATACCGAGATACAGCACGCCGAGCACGGTAATGATCAACGCCAGCGCGATACTCGCCGGAATGCGCGGCGCAGCCCATGCCGTGGTGCGGTCGCCGAAGAACATGACGACAATCAGCCGCAGGTAGTAGTAAGCGGACACGGCGGTGTTGAGCACGCCGATTACGACCAGCGGATACATTCGCTGATCGATGGCGGCGCCAAACACCATGATCTTGCCCATGAACCCTGCCGTGAGCGGCATTCCCAGCAAACTGAGCATAAAGAGGCTCAACGAGAACGCCAGCACCGGCGATCGGAAACCGATGCCGCTGTAGTCTTCAATCGAAGTGCGACGGTCACCGCCGCGCGCGATTAATTGCACGACTGCAAACGCGCCGATGTTCATCACGGCATACGTCAACAAGTAGAACATCACCGCCGTGATCGACTTGTTGCGCTGCACGGGATCGCTCGTGGCGCCTGCGGCGATGCAGCCGATCAGCGCGTATCCCGCATGCGCGATCGATGAGTACGCGAGCATTCGCTTGACGTTGTTCTGGACGATCGCGACGACGTTGCCGACCGTCATCGTGAGTATCGCCATCACAACGAGCGCGCCGATCCACGCCCGGTTCAGATTGCCGCCGGCATTGCTGTACGACGACATGACGAACGGCAATCCGAAAACAAACACGCGCATGAACGACGCGAAACCCGCGGCCTTTGGACCAGTCGCCATGAACGCCGTAACCGGCGTTGGCGCACCTTCGTAAACGTCCGGAGTCCAAATGTGAAACGGCGCCGTAGCGATCTTGAATCCGAAGCCGACAAACATCATCGCCACGCCTGCAAACAGAAGCGCCGGATACTGCGCATCGTTAAGACGACCAGCGAGTTCGGCGATGTTAGTGGTGCCGGGGATGACGCGTCCGCCAAGTCCCGGTTCGGCTATCGACGTCGCGCCATAAACGAGTGCTATGCCGTAAAGCAGGAACGCGGAAGAGAACGATCCGAGAATGAAGTACTTCAGCGACGATTCATTCGAGCGAACGTCCGTGCGCCGGAATCCCGCCATCACGTAAGTCGCAATGGAAAGGATTTCGAGGCCCAGGAAAACGATCACGAGATCGTTACCAGAAGCCATCAGCATCATGCCGACGGTGGCAAACAACAGCAGGGAATGAAACTCACCCGCCGGAAGCTTTTCGCCGTCGACCCAGACGTTCGCTATCAACAGAGTTAGAAACGAGACGAGCAGGAAGATCAGTGTGAATCCAAGACGCAACTCGTCGAGCACGATCATGCCGTTAAAGGCGTCGAACGAAGCGGTGCCGGACGCCCAAAGCCAAACCGTCGCGACTCCGGCGGCGAAGAGTCCGGCCATTGCAATGCCGCCGGTGATCCATCGCTGCGTGGGGCGTCCAAACGCGTCGACCAGCATCACGATCACGGCAGCGGCGCAGATGATTACCTCCGGCGCGATCAGCGACCAGTTGATAACCGGCATCGTTGCTTGTGCGAGAAACAGATTCATTCAGTCCTGCGTTCGAGATTGGCGGTTTCGATCGAGCCACCCGCCTGAGACTGCATCACCCGCGCTCGAATCGATTCCACGGCCGCCCTCGAACGATCGAGAAACGGGCGTGGATAAACACCCATGAAAAGCATCAGAAACATCAGCGGCAGTATCAGTCCGACTTCGCGACGGTTCAGATCGCGGAGTCGCGCGTTTTCCGGGTTCGTTGTCTCGCCAAACAGCACGCGCTGCAACATCCACAGCATGTAAACGGCCGCCCAGATGACGCCCGTCGCAGCCAGCATCGTCACGAGCCAGGAACGGCTGAAGCTCGACGTCCACATTCCAGTGAGAATCAAAAACTCGCCGACGAATCCGTTCAGAAACGGCAAACCGATCGACGACAGCGAGGCGATTATGAACAGCGTCGCAAACCAGGGCATCGGCGTCGCCAGCCCGCCAAACTCGCTGATCATGCGGGTGTGACGTCGTTCGTAAATGAAGCCGACGAAAAGGAACAACGCGCCCGTCGAAACGCCGTGGTTCAGCATTTGATACAGCGCGCCCTGCATGCCGAGCTCGGTAAACGAGAAGATTCCGAGCACTACGAAGCCCATGTGGCTCACAGATGAATAGGCAACAAGACGTTTGACGTCGGGTTGGACCATCGCCACGAGTGCGCCATAGATGATTCCGATCACTGCGAGCGTGATCAGCACCGGCGCCCAGTCGCGCGAGGCTTCAGGGAACAGCCCCAGATTGAAACGCATCAGCCCGTACGTTCCCATTTTAAGCAACACGCCCGCCAGAATGACGGACCCTGCCGTTGGCGCTTCCGTGTGCGCGTCGGACAGCCAGGTGTGAAACGGAAACACCGGGACCTTGATGCAGAACGCCAGTCCGAAGGCAATGAACAACCAGAACCCGGCGCGCCCGGTCAGCGGGTTCGTCTTCATCGCCTCCAGAATCGTCGGGTAGTCAAACGATTGGTAGATGAAATAAAGCGCGATGATGCCGACCAGCATCAACAGGCTGCCGACCGCTGTGTAAATGAAAAACTTGACCGCCGCGTAGATGCGCCGTTCGCCGCCCCAGATTCCGATCAGGAAGAACATCGGGACCAGCGACGCTTCGAAGAAAAGATAGAAGAGCAGCAGGTCGAGCGA
>JAICGQ010000418.1 GCA_025923035.1 Pyrinomonadaceae bacterium
CCATCGTCCAACAGAGATTGTTGCCCACAGTTGAGTAGAAACCAACATTGCCGGTCGGCAGGCCGACTGCTCGCGTCGCGTCACCTTCGGGCGCAACCCACAGATTTATCAATCCGTCGGTCTGGATCGTCGCGATTTTCCGGCCGTCGCCGGTCAGGCTGATAACGCGATACGCGCTCAGGTCGTTTGTCACTCGGCGTTTTTCACCACCTGGATAACTGAGTATCCAGTGTTGCGACGTGTTCACTCCCTCACCGGCGATCACCAACAGACCACTCATGTCCGGCAGCCACTGAACACGCGACGCAAACGTCCATGGCTCGCGCGTTAGCAGCTGTTCCTGGCCATCGGCGACCGAAAAAACGACGACGTTACACAACCTCGGAGACGTGATCACTGTCGCCGCGATCAGCTTGCCGTCAGGCGACCACGAGGGACCGGTGAAGAAAATCGGCGTGAAGCGATCGGGACGCTGGCGCGTCGCAAGTATCTGTTCGTTGCTGCCGTCGACATTTGCGATCACGAGCGCGCTTTCTCCGGCGTTGGGATAATTCCCACGGACCACGACGAAGCGTTTTCCGTCCGGCGCAAAACTGATTGGCCCATCGATCTTCTCGAGGACCTTTACCGTTGGGCCACCAAGCGTCGGGATGCGATACAGCGTACCGGCATCAAGTTGGGCCTTGATCGCGTAGTAAATATCTTCGCCGTTCGGAGAAAACGTTATGCCGAAGAAACCGACGGGGCTCTGCGGAACGATCTCCTTATCGTTCGCCGTGCTTACTTGCCTGATCCACAGACTTTGCCGGTTTCTGTCGCTGCGCACATAAACCAGATACTTGCCGTCAGGAGAGATCGTCGCGTCGATCACGTCGCCGGAGTTGGTGAGACGCGACAGGTGAATGTTCTGATACGCCAGGACCTCGGGTTTGCGATTGATCAACTTGTAAATGCCAAACGCACCGATGCCAATCGCCGCCAACACGAGCGCCAACGCCACGGCGACACCGAGTTTGTGACGCTTGATCTCGAGCGTCAGCGACTCGGTGATCGTGCTGATGCCGCTGCGAGCTCCTGTAAGTTCGACCGGCGCTTCGGCCGCAGTCGAGTGAGCACGAGGCATCGAGCCGGTTAGACCATCGCCCGTGTCAGACGGAACTGAACGGTCCAACTTCGCCTGAAACTCGAGTTCCTGCTTAAGTGCTTTCAGGTCGAGCCACAAGTCCTTCACGACCTGATAACGCTCCTCACGATCCTTCCGCAGCGACTTGTTGACGATGCGAACCAGTTCGGCAGGAAGTTGCGGCACGATGTGCTGCAGCGGCGTCGGCTCCGATTTCAGTATCGCTGCCATCGTGTCGCTCGGAGTTTCACCTTCAAACGGCTTGCGACGCGCGAGCATCTCGTACATCACCGCGCCGAGACTGAACACGTCGGAACGATTGTCGACCGGAAGACCGCGCGCCTGCTCGGGGGACATGTAACCGGCCGTGCCGAGCACGAGTCCCGAACCGGTGCGCACCTGGATCGTCGGTGCTTCTGCCGCGACCGCCGCTGTCGTTTCCTCGCTCAACTTTGCGAGTCCGAAGTCGAGCACTTTCACGTAACCATCGGGCCGCAACATCACGTTCTCGGGTTTGACGTCGCGATGGATGATGCCTGCTTTGTGCGCGGCGGCGAGGGCGTCGGCGATCTGGATCGAGATGTTCAGCGCTTCGGACAGGCTCAGGCTGGAGCGGTTGATTCGTTGGCGCAGCGTTTCACCTTCGACAAACTCAGTCGCGATGACGTGCGTCGCATTGATCTGAAAGATCTCGTAGATCGTGATGATGTTTGGATGGTTGAGCGCTGACGCGGCGCGCGCTTCCTGTTCGAAGCGTCGCAGACGATCGTTGTCTTTCGTAAACGCGTCGGGCAGAAGTTTCAGCGCGACTCTACGACTCAAACGCCTGTCTTGCGCGAGATAAACCTCGCCCATGCCGCCGCGGCTGATGAAGGAAACCACCTCGTAATTGCCGATCGAATAACCTGACGGCAGCTCCGATTTTTCGTTGGCGAGAAGTTCGGCGGCGGCGTAATAGGCGGGTTCGTCGATAAAACTGCCGTCTTTTTCGTGCGACGTAATCATCGACTCGACTTCGGAGCGCAGATCTTCATCGCCGCGACAGGCCTCGGCGAGAAACACGCCGCGGTGCTCCGGCAGGTACTTGATGGCCGAATCAAAGATCTCTTTAACTTGTTGCCACCGTTCTGGCGTCATATGCGTAAACAGTCGTCTATCTACGTACGCGGCTAAAGTGGTCCAAGTCCCTCATTAAGGTTCGAGCCGCCGGCGCAGCCACGCCCGGGCCGATTTCCACTCGCGCTCGACTGTCGAATGACTGATGCTCAGCACCTCTGCGGTTTCGTCTATCGAAAGGCCGCCGAAGAACTTCAGCTCGACGATTCGGCCCTGCTGCGAATCCATATTCGACAGTTCATCCAACGCTTCGTTCAATGCCAGCAGATCAATTGTTGGTTGGGCCACAAGCTCTTCCGCACTCGTAATCGAAAGACGCTTCTGGTCGGATCCGCCGCGCTTTTCCGCCTGGTGCCGCCGCGCATGATCCACCAGGATCCGGCGCATCAATTGCGCGGAAATCGCGAAAAACTGGGCGCGATTCTGCCATTTCGCGTTCCTCTGCCCGACCAGCTTTAAGTAAGCCTCGTTTACCAAAGCTGTCGGCTGAAGCGTATGGCCCGTTCGTTCCCGGCGCAGGTAGTTTGTGGCGAGGCGTCGCAGCTCGCTGTAGACGAGAGGCATCAACCTGTCGAGAGCGGCCTGATCGCCGTTGCCCCAGTCAATAAGTAGCTGTGTTATGCCTTCCGGCGATTCCATCGGCGAATCAGTCTACAACAAATAAATTTACGACCGTGAGGGAGGGCGGCGAAATCGTGCGCGTAAGTTAATGAAGGCCAAAAAGCAGTGACACCGGCCAATATCGAAACTTAGGAGATTAGCTATGAAATTATGTATCGCCATCATGATTCTCTGCACGGCGTTCGTCATTAGCGGGAACGCACAGACGTCCGCTTCGCCAACTATTCGTGCTCGTATCCCGTTCACGTTCACGGTGGGAGAAAAGACGCTGCCGGCAGGTGTTTACACTGTCAGCGTTCTTAATCCGTCGTCTGATCGGAAGGCTTTGCAGATCAGAAGTGAAACGGGTCGCGCCAGCGCGATCATTCAAACTAACAGCGTGAACGGCGAGCGCGACGGAGAAGCGAAGCTCGTGTTTCGTCGCTACGGTGAGAGCTACTTCTTCGCGCAGGCCCAAATGGCTGGTGAGGCGACCAGTTTCGCTGCAACCAAAACACGCGCCGAGCGTGCAACGCAACGAGCAATGCGACGCGGTGGTAGCTCCACCATTGCCGTCATCGCTGAGTAGCTCGCTCTTCGAACCAGGGTAAGGTCGGCCCGCAGAAGTTGGGGAACTCCTTGCAGGCTGAACACCAAACGACCCGAGGTCGCCGCGACTTCGGGTTGTTGGTTTTTCATCCATCTAAATCCGTGTCTTCTGTTAATCTCTCACGCAGATGACCACCCCGACTGCCCCGACGAATCCATCCGGCCCAAGCATCCGCACCGAAGCAATCGCCGGAGTCACCACCTTCTTCACGATGGCCTACATCGTCGTCGTAAACCCCGCGATTCTTTCAACACCCGGCACCGGCATCGCCTTCAGCGGCGCACTAACAGCGACCGTGTTGCTCTGCTTCACGATGACGCTCCTGATGGGCCTTTACGCGAAACTACCCTTCGCCGTCGCGCCCGGCATGGGCATCAACGCGTTCTTCACTTTCACAATCATCCTGACGCAAGGCGTCTGGTGGCAAACAGCACTCGGAATAGTCTTCTGGGCGGGCGTGCTCTTTCTTCTGATTTCTGTGACTCCGATTCGCGAAACGATCGCGAAAGCAATTCCTTCCGGACTCAGAATCGGAACTGCCGCTGGTATCGGAATCTTTCTTACGTTCATCGGTTTGAAAAACGCCGGACTCATCGTCGGCGACCCGGTCACA
>JAICGQ010000419.1 GCA_025923035.1 Pyrinomonadaceae bacterium
GAGTATGGGAAGCATCCGATCTTCCGCATTCCTTCCGGCGGTGGTGTGCCGCAGAAGATCGTTCCAAACGTTTTTGCGTCGGGTCTTCGGATCACGCCTGATGGACGGAAACTTGTGTTTCTCGCGAGTTCGATGATCGCGGCGCCGGAAGTTTACAGCGTGAATACTGATGGCAGTGGAATGATGGCGCTGACGACTGTGAACAAGGAATTACTGGCTCCGGAGAAGCTGAACGCCGCCGAAGACGTCGAGTGGACCGGAGCGATGGGCAAGAAGATTCACGGGTTTCTTTTAAAGCCCGCGGGGTTTGATCCATCGCGCAAGTATCCGCTGCTGGTTTTGATTCACGGTGGACCGCAGAGCGCGTGGTACGACAACTGGAGCTATCGTTGGAACCCGCAGGTGTTTGCTAACGCTGGTTACGTCGTGTTTGCGCCGAACCCGCGCGGTTCGGTTGGTTACGGGCAACAGTTTGTTAACGAGATCAGTGGCGACTGGGCGGGCAAAGTTTACGTCGATCTCATGAATGGCGTGGCGGACGTGCTACGTCGCAATCCCTATCTCGATCGGAATCGCGTTGGTGCTGCCGGTGCGAGCTATGGTGGTTACATGATCAACTGGATCCTGGGCCATAACAACGATCCGCGCGTTAAGTTCAAAGTGCTGGTATCGCATGACGGTGTTTACAACCTTGAAAGCATGTACGGTGGAACGGAGGAGTTGTGGTTTCCGGAGTGGGAGTTCAAGGGCACGCCATGGACCAACCCGGCGCAATACACTCGCTGGTCCCCGCACCGTTTTGTCCAGAACTTCAACACCCCCATCCTGATTATTCACGGCGAGCTTGACTACCGCGTTCCGATCGGCGAAGGCATGCAACTCTTCACGGCGGTCCAACGAAAAGGAATCGACTCAAAGATCCTGATTTTCCCGGACGAGGGTCACTGGGTCCTAAAACCCCAGAACCTGAATCTCTGGTTCAACACGATTCTGGACTGGACGGATAAGTACCTGCAGCCTGCGTCGCGGTCGTCGGAGTAGTTCAAAACTAGGTCGGCTGAGATCTCCCGGGAGTGATTAGTAAAGGTGACGGTCGAACAAGTTGAGACGGAAGCGCTGAAACTCGATCCGGAAGCACGGGCGAGACTTGCTGAAAAACTCCTTCGCAGTCTCGATGACCTATCCGATCAGGACATCCAGCAGCTATGGGCTGAAGAGGCCGTTCGCAGGGACGCCGAACTCGATTCGCGCGCGCCTATGCGAGATGCCGAGGACGTATTTCGCGACGCTCGATCCCGTCTTTCATGAAGAGACGAGTAAGCTTTCACGAACTCGCCGAATACGAGTTGAATGACGCGGCTGTGTTCTTCGAAGGCAAAACTGCCGGACTCGGCGATCGCTTTCTAACGACGGTTGAAAAAACTGTCGCTCAAATCAGCGACCATCCTCAAGCCTCACCCGTGATTCGCGCTCACGTTCGCCGAAAGGTCGTCTGGAACTTTCCCTAAGCATCATCTTCACCATCAAACCAGACCACATCCGCATCCTAGCCATCGCCAACCAAAAGCGCCGCCCGTTCTACTGGCGCGGGCGCAAGTAACTAACCGAAGGACATCGCATGTCTAGTTCCTTATCGCTGACCAACCAGGCCACGTACCGACTCGATCAATTTTGAGGGGTCGTAGCCTGTGCCGTCCTTAAAAACCAGCCGGACGTCGCGAATGGCCGCGATGTCAGAGGCGAGGTTGCCGCGAACGATAACGATATCGGCTTGTTTGCCTGCTTCGAGCGTCCCGATGCGATCGGCTTCGCCGAGAAATGTCGCGCCATTTAGTGAACCGATGCGAATCGCTTCCTCGACAGAAAAGCCGGCTTGGACCAGAAGTTCCAATCCACGCTGATCGCCAAAGCCGGCGACGACGCCGCCCCACCCAGTCGGATCCACTCCCGTCATTAACAAGCCTCCAGCTTTCACGAACTCGCGTTCGAACTGCATCTCCTTCTTCAGCACCACTTCCCAAACTCTGGACCAACGCGGATCTGCTTTGCCGTCAGCCAAACGCGAAACGCAGTCTGCGTAAGCATCCTCACTGAGAACGTCTTTCATCCGCGAATCAAGCTCGAATTTCTCTTCGACGAACGCTTCGAAAATGGCGAGCGTCGAGGTCACGGCAACGCGACGTTCGACCAACTCCCGAATCATGTCCTGTACAGGCGCGCTCTTTACATCAATACGAGCCAATTCCGGGAGCCAATTACTTCGAGACGGGCACTCGTCAACTTTCTTTTTCGAATAGAACTCCGTATCGACGGCCAGTCCGTGCTCGAGATTATCTATGCCGGCTTGCGCAGCGTCGCGGAAACCGACGGCGCACACGTGGCCGGTAACTTTGAGTCCTCTCTTATGAGCAGCATCGATGATGGCGGTGAGTTCGGCGCGAGTGATGTTCTCGTAAACCTTGAATGAGGTAGCACCCTGATCGCCCCAAATGTTGAGGGCTTTCATTAGTTGTTCGGAGCTCAGGACCTGGCCGGGAGGATGCTCAAAGTAAAGACTGGTAAGGTGAATTTTTGGCCCGGCAAGCTCACCGTTCTCGACGCTTCTCTTAGCCGCGAGATCGCTGTCGAACTGGAGCGAGCCGGCCGTTCTAATCGTCGTGACGCCGGCTGCGAGATAGAGCGGTGGAAAACTCTCGGATGCGTTGACGTACTTGTCGCCCCGGCCTGTCGCATAAAAAAGATGGTTATGCATTCCGACGAGACCGGGTATTGCGGTGTGGCCACTGAGGTCGAGCGAATTAGCTGATGCCGGAATGGAGATCTCTGCAGTTGGGCCAACTGCCGTGATGCGGCCCGACTCGATGATGATCGTTTGGTCTTCTCTGGACGAACTGCCGGTTCCATCAATCACGCGAACGTGCGTGAGTGCAACAATCGGATCTTTGACCGAAATGAACTCCGCAGTGCTGCGCTTACAGGAGGCGAGAAGAGGAATGACGAGTAATAAAGCAAACCGACTATACCGAAGTATTTTCATTAAGAGGATCACTCTGGCCGTTCCGGTGGTGCGACGACCGCGACGAAGTCGTCCGCGAAGCGGTGGGAGTAGGAGGAGAGGAGATCGTTGACGCGCGTGAGTTGGGGCGAGCGGACGATTAGGCCCGCGTGGTGGCGCTTCTTTACGCGGTAAGTGATCTCTTCGTCGACGTAGGCTGAGGTGTCGGGGGTTTCCTGTTTAGCCAGCGAGAGAATGATGCCGGCGTAGTCTTTGCGCGTCGGTTTGATCTTTGGACCACCGCGACCATCCGTCATCTCTAACCTGGCCCACTCGCGCCAAAGATTTACACCGGTCGCGGCCTCCAAAACTTCAGCGATATACGCGCCACCGACGCGAGCGGCGATCTCCAAAAAGTAAAACTTCCCGTCATCCGCGCCTTTGATGAACTCAGCGTGCGTGGCCCCGCGTTCCAACCCAAGCGCTTTCACCAGTTTCTTATTCGCGTCGAACAGCGCTTTCTCGTCACTCGAACCCCGCTCCAGCGTCCGCGAAATGTAAGCCCCACCCTGGTGCGCGACCTGCATCGGCGGCCGCCCGTACTGGTTCGCGCCGGCAAACACGATCTTCCCATCACTAACGACAGAATCGACGTGAAACACTTCGCCCGCCACGAATCGCGCCAGCAAATAATAAGACGCACGCTCGCGTAAGTTCTCGCGCTCGTTCATCTCGTCCATAGTGCGCATCACCTCACCGGCATCAGAAACCTTGCGAATACCGATCGCCGACACATCCGAACGCGGCTTGATGATCCACGGCGCAGGCACGCGCTCCATGAACTCACTCACGTCCTCACGATTCACCAGCGGCACAAACTCCGGCACGTTGATCCCCGCACGCGACGCATGCACCGCCATCGAAAGCTTGTCGCGAAACACCTTCGCGCGCGAACTACTCAACCCCGGCAAACAAAGATGCTCCCGCATCAACGCCGCCGTCACCACGTCAAACTCTTCAAGCGCCACGACGCGATCGATCCTCCGGTTTCGTGCCAGAAA
>JAICGQ010000420.1 GCA_025923035.1 Pyrinomonadaceae bacterium
CTGACCACTGACAAGTGACAATCCATCAATGAAGTTCACTCGTTATTCCAAGTTCAAGGGTTTCGACGTATTCGGCATTAACCTCGGTGAGTTAATGGACAGCATGGCTGATTCCTTGCTCGACTCCGGCTACGACGACAACTACTACTGGACCCGCGAACACCGCCCCGCGGACACCTCACTCGACGCATTAAGACGTGCTCTTCTGCAGGCGCTCCTCAACCAGGGCGTCATAGACGAACGCCAGATCCAGGAGATGCTCGCCGAGAACCAGGGCAAGTACCAGGGATCACTTCTCCAGGAACTGCTGAATCAACTGATCGAACGCCTCGTCGAAGAAGGCTACTTGACTCTCCGCGAGCAGCCACAACCAACCCAGCAACAACAACGAACCGGCGGCAACGGCGAAGTCTCCGAACCGCTGCCACGCAACGTCCATTTCGAAGTTACAGAAAAAGGTCTCGACTTTCTCGGTTACAAAACACTCCGCAACCTGCTCGGCAGTTTCGGCAAGAGCGCCGCCGGACGTCATGACACGACTTATCTGTCGACTGGCGTCGAAGCCGCCGCCGCAAGCAAGCGGTACGAGTTTGGCGATACGATCAACCTCGACGTCAACACGACCCTCCTATCCGCAATCCAGCGCGAGGGACTGCAAGTACCGCTGAATCTCGAGTACGGCGATTTGCACGTCCATCAGTGCGACTATCAATCGTCATGCGCGACAGTCGTAATGCTCGATTGTTCTCACTCGATGATTCTTTACGGCGAGGACCGCTTCACGCCGGCGAAGAAAGTCGCGCTCGCAATGTCGCACTTGATTCGTACGCAGTATCCCGGCGACTCGCTGAAGGTCGTGTTGTTTCACGATGCCGCCGAGGAGCTGCCGCTGGGGAAACTCGCCACAACGCAGGTCGGCCCGTATCACACGAATACCGCCGAGGGCTTGCGACTCTCGCGGCGACTCTTGCAGGCCCAGCGAAAAGAGATGAAGCAGATCGTGATGGTCACGGACGGCAAACCGACCGCCTGCTTCGTGGGCGAGGATTTCATGCGTTCTGCCCCAAAACGCGCCCAAAAACAGGACAATAGTCTTCGTCCCACGCGCCGGCTCTATAAAAACTCGATGGGCGGCGACCCGCTGGTGATGTCCGAGACGTTCAAAGAAGTTCAAGCCTGCCGTAAAGCCGGTATAATGATTAACACTTTCATGCTGGCCAGCGATTATTACCTGGTCGAATTTGTGAAGCAGATGAGCGCCATGACAAACGGCAAAGCCTACTTCGCAAATCCAGGAAATCTCTCGCAGTTCGTATTGATTGATTTCCTTCGCAGAAGAACCCGACGCGTCAGATAACTATCCGTTTCTTAACTCGGATTAAGTGCATGATGCCGAACCGAACCCAGGGATGGCAGCCGCAACAACTGCGCAAGCGTCGCGTCCTCCTGCCGTATTTGATTCTGCTGTTGGGCCTGTCGTTCACGGTCCTCGTTTATTACTACTTCTCCAAACTCACATACGAACAGGATCAAAGCCGCTTTCAAAAGTCGGTCCAGGAGATCGATGATCACATCAACCTACGCGTGCAAACGTCGCTGGCGTTGTTGCGCGCTGCCACCGGTCTCTTCGCCGCCAGTAACTCGGTCGAACGCGATGAGTTTGATCGGTTCGTGCAGCAGATCGAGTTGCAGAAAAACTACGGCGGCATTCACGGCATCGGGTTTTCTCGTCGCTTTTCAGCGGAAGAGCTTCCGGCGGTGGTCGCGGAGATGAGGAAATCGGGGTTTCCGAATTTCCGTGTGTTTCCGGAATATCCCCGAAACGAGTATCACGCGATCGTTTATTTGCAGCCGCAGACGCACAGAAACATGCTGGCGATGGGCTATGACATGTTTACGGATCCGGTGCGCCGCGAGGCGATGGAGAGAGCGCGCGATAAGAGAATGCCGGCTGCGTCGGGTCGCGTCGTGCTGATCCAGGAACGGTCGGACCCGCAAAACTCGCAGGCCGGGTTCCTTATCTATGCGCCGGTCTATCGTCACGATGCTTCCGTTTCTAAGGAAGCTGATCTGCGAAACGCTCTGGTCGGTTTTGTTTACAGCCCGTTTCGCGCTGACGATTTTCTTGCGCCGGTAACGAGAGAAAAGAATTATCACGTGAGCTTCAACGTTTACGACGGAACCGAAGCGACTCCGGCAAATCTATTGCACGCTTCCGCCGCTGCCGACTCGTCACAAAAGCCTCGTTTTACACACTCGATCGGCGAAGACGTCGCCGGTCGCACCTGGACGATTACGTTCGCCACAAAGCCGTCGTTTGAAGCTGCGTCCAACCAGCCATTCGTCAAGTACACACTTCTGGTCGGAGCATTTCTGAGCTTGCTGTTTTTTGCAGTCAGTCGCGCGCAAGTGATCGCGCGCATGAGCGCCGAGCGTGCCGCCGCCGATCTCAAGGAATCCGAATCGACGGTTAGAAAAACACTCGCGGAACGCGAACAGGCCGAAAACGCGTTGCGCGAGGCGGACCAGCGGGCGCTCCTTGAATACGAACGATTGCTGGAGCGAATCTCGTTGTTGGCCCAGGCGCTCGGCAGCGTGCGGGAGTTGAACGCGATCTTTCGAGCGTTGCGAGAATTCACCAACGTTTCCGTGCCGTGCGACGGGTTTTTCGTTTCGCTTTACGATCCAGTCCGCGACGTTCGCACTGCGTGCTACGGCTGGGGCGACGGCGCCGAAGTCGACGTTTCCGAGTTGCCCGCGATGCCCGTGACGGCACATGGACCAAACAGTCGCGCCGTGCGCACGGGTCGCGTGATCATCACTAACAACTACATGAGGGTCCAACGCGGACATCCGACGGTCGTGGTTGGTCCTGACAATGGTCTTCGACCTGAGACGTCGATGGCGGTACCGATGGCTGTGATGGGCAGGATCATCGGAACGATCGAAGTGCAGAGTTACAAGTCAAACGTTTATCGTCCCGAACACGTAACCGCGATGAGCATGGCTGCGAACCTGACTGCGGTCGCGATCGAGAACGTTCGTCTTTTGAAACTGGAACGCACCGCGCGCCAGGCCGCAGAAGAGTCGAACCGCTTGAAAGACGAGTTTCTCGCCACTGTTTCTCACGAACTGCGCACTCCGCTTACTGCGATACTCGGATGGTCCAGGTTACTCGAAGACGGTTCCGTCGACGACGTCGTTAGCAAACAAGCAATCGAAACGATCTGTCGCAACGCGAAGGCGCAGGCTCAGATCGTCGACGACATCCTCGACGTGTCGCGCATCATCACCGGAAATCTTTATCTCGACCTGCAACCGCTCGAGCTCGCCCCGATCGTCAAGAGTGCGATCAATGTCGTTCGTCCCACGGCTGACGCGAAAGGGATTCGTATCGACGCGCGACTAAGTGCGACGCGCGCGATGGTGTCGGGCGATGCAAATCGTTTGCAGCAGGTGATCTGGAACTTGTTGTCGAACGCGGTGAAGTTTACGCAAAGCGGCGGACGCGTGATGGTGAAGCTGTCGCAGGTCGGATCGACAGTCGAAATCGCGGTGAGCGACACGGGGCAGGGCATCAGTCGCGAGTTTATGCCGTACGTCTTCGATCGCTTTCGCCAGGCAGACAGCACGACGACGCGACACCACGGCGGGTTGGGTTTGGGACTGGCAATCGCGCGTCATCTCGTCGAAATCCACGGCGGCGCGATCAAGGCCGAAAGCGAAGGTGAAGGACGCGGCTCGACGTTCACGATCAAGCTGCCGGTGATCGAAACCGCCGAAAAAAGAGCGCCAGCGTATTCAGACGGCCGCGAACAGACCGCGACGGCGATCGCCCCGCAACTGTTGTCAGGCGTCAATGTTTTGCTGGTCGACGACGATTCCGACACGCTGAAACTCATGACAACGGCGTTGACCAGAAGACAGGCCACTGTGACTGCTGTATCTTCTGCTGGTGAAGCCATTAAGGCGATCCGGCGGCGGCGGCCCGACGTACTCGTGTCAGACATTGCGATGCCTGACGAGGACGGCTACGGATTGATCGAGAAGATC
>JAICGQ010000421.1 GCA_025923035.1 Pyrinomonadaceae bacterium
AGCGCGGCGTCGTGCTCGCGCAAAATGTGCCGGGCGCGTCGTAAAAGTTGTTCGCCGGCTTCGGTCAAAATAACGTGACGGGGCGCTCGCACAAACACTTTAGCGCCGATTTCGTTCTCCAATTGTCGAATCTGCATGCTGATGGCCGCCTGCGTCACATGCACGCGCAAGGCGCCGGCCGTGAACGTTCCTGATTCAGCGATGGCCACGAAGGCCCTTAATTGTCGAATTTCCATCCTAGACTCCACATATCAAGATGCATTATCGGAATAATAAAATCTTTTAGTTTGGATTATAAGTCCACGACCCCTAGAATAATCAACAACGCTACATAGAGCCGTTAATCTTCCGGCCCCCGTAGCTACCATTGTGACCACTGAACGACGAACAGCAGATCTCTCTCCAGCCAAACGCTTGCACACGCAGAATTCGGTGGTGGGTGTTGACGGCGGTGGCACCAAGACGGAAGCCGTCATCATGGACGCCGACTTCCGTGTGATTGGAGAAGGCCGGGCTGGACCATCCAACCCGTTGCGAGTGGGAATTGCGCCGGCGGCCACTGCCGTGCGCGAGGCGATCGATAGCGCCTGCGCGATGGCGAATATCAGACGCAACGATCTGGTCGCGGCGCAGATCGGACTGGCCGGCTCGCGTCGGCGTGAGTTGCGCGAACGCATGCGCGAAACGCTGGCCCGTCTCGACGTGGGCGAGATCGAAGTCGTCGCCGACGCAGACATCGCTTTGTATGGAGCTACGAATGGTGCGCCCGGATTGGTCGTTATTGCCGGGACCGGATCGAACGTCTGTGGCATCAACGCGCGGAGCAAACGGTTCTGTGCCGGCGGTTGGGGTCCGATTGCGGGTGATGAAGGAAGTGGCGCGTGGTTGTCACGCCGCGCCCTGCGCGCGGTGGCCCACGCCTTCGATGGCCGTGGGCCAAAGACGACGTTGACCGGGCGTGCGTGCGGCTATTTTCACGTCACCACTGCCGACGACCTGAACACCGCGATTTACGCACCGACGATTACCAACGAGCGGCTCGCGGGTTTTGGCCGCGAGGTCGTCGACGCCGCCAAAGAGCGCGATCCGGTGGCGTTGCAGATCGTTGCCGACGGCGGTACCGAGCTTGGTCTCGCGGCGGTCGCTGTGATTCGTCATCTCCAGATGGAACATGATCGTTTTCAGATCGCGTATGTTGGCGGCGTGTTCAGGGCGGCGGGCGATTTGATGTTGAATACGTTGCGTGCGGAAGTTAAGAAGGTCGCGCCGCGCGCTTATTTCGAACCGCCGCATTTCGCTCCAGCCGTGGCTGCCGCTAGAATGGCTCGCGAACGCATCAATCACATTGCTCTCGCAGTTTGATCTACGCGGTAGAAGATGAGTATTGAAACAGGCGTCTCGCTTCCGATCACCGAACAAGATAATCCACGTTCAGCGAATCTTAGCTCGCAGTCTGCAGCCGAGATCGTCGCGCTGATGAACGAGGAAGACGCGACGGTGGCCGCGGCCGTGCGCGAGGTGCTTGGCGATGTTGCAGCCGCGGTCGAGCAGATCGTCACGCGATTGCGAAACGGCGGCAGACTTTTCTACATCGGGACAGGAACTTCTGGGCGGTTGGGTGTGCTCGACGCGTCGGAGTGTCCGCCGACTTTTGGTGTGTCGCCCGAGTTGGTCCAGGGCGTGATTGCCGGTGGGTACGACGCGTGTCATCGCGCAGTGGAAGCGTCGGAAGACGATGCCGAAGCGGGCCAGGCGGATTTAGAGCAGCGCGGTTTCGGCGAGCGTGATGTTCTGGTCGGGATTGCGGCGTCCGGAAAGACGCCGTACACCGTCGGCGCCATTTCTTACGCACGTTCCCTCGGCGCGTTCACAGTCGGACTGACGTGCGTTCCCGGTGCGCCGATCACGAAAGCGGCGGAGTTGAGTATCGTTCCCGTGGTTGGACCAGAAGTCGTAACCGGATCGAGCCGGTTGAAAGCAGGCACAGCGCAAAAGATGGTGCTGAACATGCTCTCGACGGCGACGATGGTCCAGCTTGGCTACGTGACCGGCAATCGCATGTCGCACCTGAAAGCAGGGAACAAGAAACTGCGGGAGCGAGCAGTACGAATCGTGATGGCGGAAACGGGGTTGGACCAGGATGGTGCGACAAAGGCGCTGGAATCCGCGAGTTGGATCGTGGCTGAAGCAATAAAATCCACCAATTAAGACTGAATGAAACCTCTCGATCTCTTCATCATCTTGGCGTACTTGATCGGGATTGTTCTGTTCGGAACCTGGTTCGGCCGTAATCAGAAAACAACGAGCGCTTACTTCCTGGGCAACAGATCCATTCCGTGGTGGGCCGTCGCGTTTTCGATCGTTGCCACTGAAACCTCGACGATTACGTTCATCTCTGTTCCCGGAATCGCTTTCGCCCGCGGCGGCAACTTTCAGTTTCTGCAACTTGTTTTCGGCTATCTGCTCGGCCGCATCGTTATTTCATTACTGTTCATACCGTCGTATTTCCGCGGCGAACTGCTCACCGTCTACCAGCTTCTCGATCGACGCTTTGGCGGAAAGATCAAGATGCTCGCGGCTTCGCTGTTTGTCGTGATGCGAAACATCGCCGACGGCATTCGACTGCTGCTGACGGCGATCGTACTCGCGGCTGTCTACGCTGCGTTTCAACCAGAGGCGAATGCCGAGACGATCACGATCGCGTCGATCGTGCTGATCGGCGTGGCGATGATCATCTTCACTTACTTCGGCGGGATGGAAGCGGTGATCTGGGTCGAAGTGGTGCAACTCGGAATCTACATCGCCGGTGCGATCGCGGCCGCCGTGATTCTGCTGACCTCGATCGACGGCGGTTTCAGCACGGCGAGTTCGCTGGCGACGCAATTTGGCAAGTACTCAGTCTTCGATTTTGCGTTCGACCACACGAAGACCTACACATTCTGGTCGGGACTGATCGGCGGTTGCTTCCTGACGATGAGCACGCACGGAACCGATCAGTACCTGGTGCAACGTTATCTCTGTACGGATCGTCCGCAACGCGCGATCGTGGCGTTGCTGACGAGCGGTGGGATCGTGCTGGTCCAGTTCATCGGGTTTCTGTTCATCGGCGTGCTGCTGTTTGCGTTCTATCAACCGTTCACCGATCCGGGTTATGCAACGGCGGCTTCGACAGCGTTTCCATTCACTGGCGGCGACCGCGTGTTCCCGGACTTCATCACGAAATACATGCCGAGCGGACTGTCGGGTCTGGTGGTAGCAGCGATCTTCGCGGCGGCTATGTCGTCGTCACTGAATGCAATCGCGGCGACTGCCGTGAACGATCTCTACAAGCCGTTCAAGCCTGATCAGGACGACAAGCATTACCTGAAAGTCTCACACCTGCTGACGCTGGTTTGGGGTCTGGTCCAGATCGGCGTGGCGCTTGCAGTTCGCAATCAACCGGGATCGGCGTTGAGCCAGGCGTTGTCGATCGCTTCGCTGATCAATGGTCCGATACTCGGCGTGTTCTTGGTCGGCGCGCTGTTGCGAAGAGTGAGTCAGCCACCGGCGTTGATCGGCATGATCGTCAGCATGGGTTCGATGCTCTACATCTTTCTCGCGACGAAGATCGCGTGGACATGGTACGTATTTATCGGCAGTCTCATCACGATAGTCGTGGCGTGGCTGGCGAGTTTCGCCTTACAAGCAGAAATGCCCAGATTGAGTCAAATTGAGGAAGAATAAACTGCATGATGGTTCGCTTAAATCGGTACGTATTCGTGGTCCTGTTGCTGGCTTTGCTGGCGCCATCCGCGTTTCCAGTTAACAAGCCATTCAAGCGCGATCCGAGCTCCGCGGCGCTCAAGTGGGCCAACGAAGAGTTGAAGAAGATGTCGCTGGAAGAGAAGGTGGGCCAACTGATCTCGGTCGGCGTCAATGCGACTTTTCTCAACCAGGATTCCGATGCCTATCGCACGCTGAAACGTCACGTCGAAGAGAACAAGATTGGCGGCATCATTCTATTTCGCGGACCAGTCTACGAGTCGGTGATCTTGATGAACCGGATGCAG
>JAICGQ010000422.1 GCA_025923035.1 Pyrinomonadaceae bacterium
CAACGAGACCAACATCAACGGCACGTTGAATCTGCTCGAGTTCGCACGCCAACACAACGTCAAACAGTTTGTTTTCGGCTCCTCGTCGTCGGTCTACGGTATCAACGCGAAGGTGCCATTCAGCGAAGACGATCCGATTCGTCAACCCATCTCGCCATACGCCGCCACGAAAGGCGCGGGCGAACTGCTTTGCCACACGTATTCGCATCTCTACGGCATACGCTGCATCTGCCTGCGTTTCTTCACGGTCTATGGACCACGCCAGCGACCCGATCTCGCGATTCACAAATTCGCGCGGCTGATCAGCGAGGGTAAACCGATACCCGTCTTCGGCGACGGCACCACGCGCCGGGATTACACCTACGTCGACGACATCATCGACGGCGTCGTGGCGGCGATCCATTACGACCAGAGCGACTACGAAGTGATCAACCTCGGCGAGTCGCGCACGGTCGAACTTAGCGAACTGATCTCGCTTCTGGAACGGGAACTCGACACACACGCCATAATCGATCGCCAACCACCGCAACCCGGCGACGTTCCACAGACATTCGCCGACATCACCCGGGCGCGAACGCTGCTCGGCTACAACCCCCAAACCCAGATTGAAGAAGGACTCCACCGCTTTGTTGACTGGTTCAGGGGAAAACTGTCTACAATGCGCGACGAATGAAGATTCTCGACGATCCCCGAACCCTGAAACGAGACGATCCTGCCCGGTCGACCGGCGACGCGCCTGAGATCTCGATTTTTCTCCCTGTCTACAACGAAGAACCGAACCTCATGCCGCTGCATGCCAAGCTCGACGAGGCCCTGAAGACGCTCGATCGCTCGGCGGAGATTGTCTACGTCGACGACGGTTCGACCGACGGCAGCTTGAAAATCCTGCGCGACATCGCTGAGGTCGACCCGCGCGTTCGCGTGGTGGGCTTGCGTCGAAACTACGGTCAAACAGCAGCGATGGCCGCCGGCATCGACGCGGCGAGTGGGAAAGTTCTGATCCCGATGGATGCCGACCTGCAAAACGATCCGGCGGACATCAAGCGTCTGCTGGAAAAGCTCGACGAGGGGTACGACGTCGTGTCCGGTTGGCGCAAGAACCGGCAAGACAAAATGTTCACGCGGAAGATCCCGTCGATGATCGCCAATCGCATAATCTCGTGGATCGGCGGAGTGCCGCTGCACGACTACGGCTGTTCGCTGAAGGCTTACCGGCGCGAGTCGTTGCAGGACGTGCGCTTGTACGGCGAGATGCACCGCTTCATTCCGATCTACGCTTCGTGGGCCGGCGCGCGAGTCACGGAACTCCCCGTCACACACCACGCGCGCACGATGGGTAAATCGAAATACGGATTGTCGCGAACACTGAAAGTCGTCTTCGATCTGATGACGATCAAATTCATGGCTTCGTATCAAACAAAACCGATCTACGTGTTTGGTATGTTCGGCATGTTGGCGTTTGCGATCTCGTTAATCGCCGGTTTGTACGCTGTATTTCTTAAGATCATTCACAAGGCCGACTTCGTGCAGACACCGTTGCCGATCCTGGCGATCGTGATGTTTGCAGTCGGCGTGCAGTTTCTGTTGATGGGATTGCTGGCGGAGATGCTCGTGCGCACGTATCACGAATCACAAGCGAAAGCGATCTACGCAGTGCGCGAACGGCTCGGATTCAGAAACGACAATTCGTAAAACAGCATGTGCGGAATTACCGGTTGGGCCAATCTCGATTCACACACGCCGCCTCCTGAAGGTGCGCCGGAGCTGTTGCATGCGATGTGCGAGCGGATGGTCCATCGCGGCCCTGATTCGGAAGGGTTGTACGTGACAACGGGCGCCGCACTCGGTATGCGACGGCTTGCGATCATCGATCTCGTCACGGGTGAGCAACCGGCTTTCAACGAAGATCGAACCGTCGCCGTAATACTCAACGGCGAGATCTACAACTATCGCGAACTCCGCACCGACCTCGAAAAACGCGGACACGCGTTTCACAGCGCATCAGACACGGAAGTGCTACCGCATCTGTACGAAGAGTACGGAGACGACATGCTCCGCAAGCTCAACGGCATGTTTGCTTTTGCGCTGTGGGACAGCAAACGCCGGCGCCTCTTGATAGCGCGCGATCGATTCGGCGAGAAGCCGCTTTACTGGGGCCTGTTCGACAACACACTTCTGTTTGCGTCTGAGCCGAAAGTGTTGTTGGCCCACCGAGGCGTCAAACCATCTCTCAATCTTCAGGCGCTGCGGCACTATCTTTCGGTCGATTATGTTCCGGCGCCACTCTCGATCTACCAGGGCATCAATAAGCTTCCCGCGGCACACAAGCTAACGCTCGAACACGGACGCGTAAACGTCGAATGCTACTGGCGCTTGAGTTACAAAACCGCGGATCCGCTGCCGAACGAACACGAAGCCGCCGAACATCTGCGAGAGTTGCTCGCCGACGCCGTGCGGATGCGACTCGTTTCCGACGTTCCGCTCGGCGTCTTGCTTTCCGGCGGTGTCGATTCTTCAACTGTCGCGGCGCTGGCGGTGCGAGCGTCGTCGGAAGCGGTCAAGACGTTTTCGATCTCGTTTGCTGAGGCGTCGTTCGACGAGTCGGCGTATGCGCGCGGCGTGGCGAAGTTTCTCGGTACCGATCATCACGAAGAGCGTTTAAGCGCAAACCTCGCGGCCAATCTTGTGGGCGAGATTGGCGCGTGGATGGACGAACCATTCAGCGATCCGTCGCTGGTGCCGACGTATCTGCTGTCGCGTTTCACACGCAAACACGTAACGGTGGCGCTCGGCGGAGACGGCGGAGACGAACTGTTTGCCGGGTACCAGATGTACGCAGGTCATCGTTGGGCAGAGGTTTACAGGTACGTGCCGCGGCTGCTGCGTGCAGGCGTCGTCGAGCCGCTGGTCAGGTTGTTGCCCGTAAAGACCAAGAACCTGTCGTTTGACTACAAGGCGCTGAGATTTGTGAACGGCGCGAAGTACGACGCGGTTGCCCGGCATCACGTGTGGTTCGGTTCGTTCACTCCGGAAGAGCAGCGGCAGTTGTTAACGCCCGACGTGCTCGGCACAACGGACGGCGACATCTACGCGCAAGCGCGACTGTTTGCGGCAGAGTGTGAAAGCGCCGATCTGGTGACGCAGATGCAGGACGTCGACACCCGTCTGTATCTTGCAGAAGACATACTGACGAAAGTCGATCGCGCGAGTATGGCGGTTTCGCTTGAGGTCCGTGCGCCGTTTCTCGATCCGCATGTGGCGGAGTTTGCGGCATCGCTGCCGTGTCATTACAAACTTCGTGGACTGAAGACGAAATACATCTTGAAGAAAGCGGTGGGTGATCTGCTGCCGCCGTTTGTGACGCGCCGCGGGAAGAAAGGCTTCGGCGTGCCGGTAGCGGAATGGTTGAAGGGTAAGTTGCAACCGCTGGCGCGCGATCTGTTGTCACCAGAGCGCGTACGTCGCGCGGGCGTGTTCAATGCGGAGTACGTCACGCGGTTGCAGGACGAACACGAGCGCGGCGTCGCGAACCATCGCAAACTGCTGTGGACGCTGTTGATGTTCGAATTGTGGCACGAGAGCTTCGTCGAAACACCGCGACGAATTGAAACGCTGGTTAACAGCAGGTGACGGATCTTTTTCAAACTGCCTACGCTCAACTCCTCACCTGGTGCCGCGATCGCGATTTCGCCGGGCACGATCCGTTTGACGCACTCAACAGCACAGTCTTTCAAGCCACGCCACTCGCCAATTCGCGCAATGCTCGCTTCATCTGGACGCAGTTAGTAAAGAGATCGCCAATCGATCTGCGTTCGTTGACGCGTGTTCCGGCGCAGCGAAACCCGAAAGGCATCGCCTTGTTTGCGCTCGCGACGCTTAAGCACTCCGAAGCAGAAGCCCGCCAGTTGTTATCGGATTTGCTCGAGTTAAAAGTCGAGGGCTGCACTGGTGCAGCCTGGGGATATAACTTCGATTGGCAGAGTCGGAACTTCTTCGCACCTCGCGGCACGCCGACGATCGTTCCCACAGCTTTTGCCG
>JAICGQ010000423.1 GCA_025923035.1 Pyrinomonadaceae bacterium
CCCGCACCCGCGATCGTCGTTGCCATTTCGTTGAAAGACAAAGAGGGCATGCGGGCGTTTCTACCGAAGCTGATTGAAGGATTCGCGTTCAAAGGAGCGAGCGCGTTGGCGCAAACTGAGCGACGTGAAGATACGGAACTCGTGTCGTACGCGAACATGGTTGCCTACGCCTTCATCGGCAACTTTCTCGTGATCTCGCCAAACGTAGCAACGACACGCCACGTGGTCGATTCATACTTGAAAAATCAAACGCTCGCAGGCGATCCGCACTTCAAGAACTACACTCGCTGGCAACCGCGCCAGGTGCAGGGACAGATCTACATATCGCCGAGTTTGATGGAGAGTTACCGGACCTGGATACAACAACCGAACGCGCCCGTTGACGATCAAACGCGGGCGTTTCTGACGCGGTTCAGCGTGGTGGCCCAACCGGTGACTTACGCGCTTTCAAACGAGGGCTTTGGTCCAATGCACGAGTTGCACCTGCCGAAGAACCTGGTGCTGCTCATGGTTGCGGCAGCGTCCGGCGGCGTCACCACTCCGGCAGCGGACGCGCCGAGTAATTCGCCGTCGAATCCGCCACCGCCGGCACCGGCTAAGCCGTCTAACCCCTGAGTCCTCCTCTGAGGTTTTCGATCAGGAGCGGCTCTACCGGTTCCGCCAATTCGAAACGAAATACACGCGAGTAAAAGTAAAGCTCGCCTTCCAGCGCGCGCTTGATGTTCTGCGCCTGCCGGAAGCCGTGTTGCTCGCCCTCAAACGCGGCGTACGCAACGGGAATCCCTTTCGACCTGATCGCTTCAACCATCTTCTCCGCCTGGTTTGGCGGAACCACTTTGTCTTCGAGTCCTTGAAAGAAGATCACCGGACATGAAAGCCGCTCGGTAAAGTTGATGGGCGATCGTTCGAAGTAGATGTCTTTCCTCGCCGGGTATGGACCAAGCAATCCCGTCAGGTATTGTGACTCAAACTTGTGAGTGTCGCGCGCCAGCGCCTCGGCATCACTGACGCCAAAGTGACTCGCGCCGGCTTTGAACGCATTGCGAAATGTGAGCGCGCAGAGTGTTGTATATCCACCGGCACTGCCGCCGGTAATGATCAATCGCTGCCCGTCAACTTCGCCTCGATCGACGAGATACTTCGCGCCATTGACGCAATCGTCCACGTCGACAATCCCCCACTTCTTGTTCAGGCGCTCGCGATACTGCCGGCCATAGCCCGTGCTGCCGCCGTAGTTGACGTCGAGAACCGCGAATCCCCTGCTGGTCCAAAATTGAACTGAGAGACTCAAAGCCGTCGACGCTGCCGCGGTTGGACCACCATGACTCTTCACGATCAGCGGCGGCTTCTCGCCATCCAGCGCGCGGAAATCGGGATTTTGTGGCGGATAAAAGAAGCCGTGCGCCGTCAGGCCTGATTCGGTCGGAAACTCGATTGCCCGCGGCACTGAAAAGTATTGTGGATAAACTTCCTGTTCGTTCGCCCGGCGCAGTGTTTCAAACTGCCCGGTAGCGACGTCGAATTTAGTGATCGATGCCACCTCGGTCGGTGAACCAGCACGAAAGACAGCGACACCGTTTGCCGCCTTGAGAAACTGGATGTCCGTGAACGGCGAATCGATGACGGTCAGTTTGCCCGTTTGGGTCTCGATTGTTTCGAGGCGCGAAACGCCCTGCTCGACGTGACTGCAGACAACCAAGTCCGGCGAGGCAAAGGCGTACAACGACATGCCAAACAACCACTGCGGCATGCCCAGTTCTGCTTTGGATCTGGTAACGCTCTCGATTTCTCCCTCGGCGGAGATCCGTTGCAGGTTCCACCAGCCATTCCGGTCAGACGCAAAGTACAAAACGCCCTCTGGCGACCATTCCGGTTGAAAAATCGATTCCGCAACACTACCGGCGACCCAGCGCGTCGAGGCGAGCGTTCCGTCCGGGCCAAATTCCCCAACCCACAGCTCGCAGCCGTCCCAGGGCATATTGGGATGGTTCCAGGTGAGCCAGGCGAGTTGAGTCCCATCGGGACTGACTCTCGGCGACGAATAGAAGTCGTTCCCGCCGGTCAGGACCACACCGCAATCGTCGTTCGCGTCCATGCTGAGAGCGACGATGGTGTTCACGGCCTCGGCGTTTTGGACCGTGTGGTCCTCCCGCACGCAGATCAACCTGCCGCGCGTGTGGTCCAGGCAGGTATCGGCATAACGCATGTCCGCCACAGGCGTCAGGGCCTCCGGATCGCCTGGTCCAACCTGCTTATAGAGCCTCTGATCCGCGAAGTTGGTGAAATAGACCACACCATTGTTGACTATGTAGTCGCCGCCACCATATTCGTGAACGCGGGTGCGCGCATTGAAAGGACGCGGAGTG
Source organism: Pyrinomonadaceae bacterium (assembly GCA_025923035.1). Taxonomy (GTDB): domain Bacteria; phylum Acidobacteriota; class Blastocatellia; order Pyrinomonadales; family Pyrinomonadaceae; genus PSRF01. Next base: position 2,367 of record JAICGQ010000423.1, read on the forward strand.
ATGTCCGTAAAAGTACGGGTGGCGGAACATTTGACTACAACGTTGCGACCACCTTCGGTGGGCCGGAGTTCCAGCCAGTAAATGTCCGACCCGTCGAGTTGAGGCTGACTTAGACCTACAGAGCCGCCTACGATCAGGTCCGCGGTGATGGGCGATTTCCATGAGCCATACGGCGCGATCTTCGGTGAATTTGCCAAGACGTTTCCTCGATGATTTGTTCCCTGGATGGGCAGTTTGCCCGCGGAACTTTGAAAAACTCTTGTGACAACCTCGCAAAAGCTTTACAAGACTTATGCAACCTACCCAACTCTCTCTGCCAGTAGTATCTGCCCGTCGTTAATTCTCCATGGGAGAACTGAGATAAAGGCAAGGGCACTGGTCTTGGGGGAGGTCAGTGCCCTCTCTTTTTGTCTGCGCCTCATCTTACCAGCAAACTACTCATTCCGTTCCATTCGTCGCAAACGAACGTAATCTGTATTGACTAACGACTGAAATCCAGTTGACAATTCGCCAGCTTAAAACCACAGAGAGGTGGGCCCGCCCCATGTCATCATTGGCGTCGTCTTCATTGAAACGACTGTTTGTAGCTTGCCTAATCGCCAGCTTCATCTTTGCGACTGTTCCGCAAACATCGAGCGCCGACACGTTCCGGCCGGTAGTTCGCGGTAAACGTGGCGCGGTCGCCGGCGGTCATCCGCTGTCCGTCGAAGCTGGATTAAGAATACTGCAACGCGGCGGCAACGCCGTCGACGCGGGTGTCGCAACGATCCTTGCGGCGTCGGTGATTGAATTCTCTCACTTCTCTTTCGGCGGCGAAGTCCCCATTCTCATCAAACTGAAAAACCAAAAAGTCGCAGTGGTGGAAGGCATGGGCCAGGCGCCGATGAAAGCAACGCGCCAGTTCTTCGTTGACCGTGCACGATCGGAAAGCGAGCCCGGTCAGACCACGATGCCGGGCGCACGCCGCGGCGGATTGATTCCGTCGACTGGACCACTCTCAGCAACCGTTCCGGCAATTCTCGACGCGTGCGTGACGGCACTCGATCAATTCGGCACCAAGACTCTTGCCGAAGTAATGGAACCGGCCATTCAACTTGCCGACGGATTTCCCATCGACGAATTGCGAGTGCAGTACATCCGCACGCGTTCTTCCGTCTTTTCACAATGGCCCGACGCGAAGCGGGTCTTTCTTCCGGGCGGTGAAGTCCCGCGAGTCGGCGACATCTTCGTACAAGCAGACCTCGCCCGGACACTTCGTGAAATCGTCCGCGCCGAAAAACTCGCAAGCCGCGGTTCACGCAACGCGCGTCACGCAGGACTAATGGCCGCGCGCGATCACTTCTACAAAGGTCCAATCGCCAAACGCATCGGCGACTACATGCAGGCTAACGGCGGACTGATCGCCGCCGGCGACTTCGCACGTTTTTCGGCCAAGGTGGGCGAACCGGTCGAAGCAAACTATCGCGGCTACCAGGTCTACAAGGCGGGCTTTTGGACACAGGGCCCGGCAATGGTCGAAACGCTCAACATGCTCGAGGGTTTCGAGTTGAAGAAGATGGGCCACAACACGCCCGAGTATATCCACACGCTCGCCGAGGCTCTCAAGCTGGCGATGGCCGACCGCGATCGTTACTACGGCGATCCCAACTTC
>JAICGQ010000424.1 GCA_025923035.1 Pyrinomonadaceae bacterium
CAACATCCTGATCAACAACGGCGCGGCGTTTGTCCTAAAAGGCCTCGAAGCGTCTGTGGCAGAGTGGCAGAAGAGCCTGGGCGTAAACGTCGTCGGCACGGCGTTGATGAGCCGCTTCGCCTCCGAGTACATGAAGCAAGCGGGCGGCGGAGCGATCGTCAATCTGGGTTCGATCTCCAGTTTCGTGGCCCAGCCTTCGTTCATTACATACAGCGCGACGAAAGCTGCGCTGGTGCAAATGACGAAGAACATGGCGCTGGACCTCGCGCCGTTCAACATACGCGTCAACTGCGTTTGTCCGGGAACGATCCTGACGCCGGCTTCTTACGAGCACATGGAGCGCGTCGGGCAAACGCTGGAGGAATTCGTCGCCGAGCAAGGGCCAATGCACTTGCTGAATCGCGTTGGTGATCCGCGCGAGGTGGCATATCCGATTCTGTTTCTTGCTTCCGATGAGGCGTCGTTCATTACGGGCGCGCATCTGATGGTCGATGGCGGTTACACCGCACAGTAAATAAATCATGAAAATCTTGTTGTTGGTCACACTCGCGCTTGTCGCGACAGCGTCGACGGCTGCCCAGGATCCGGGCAAGGATCTTCCCAAAGAATGGATCGATCCCGACACGGGCCATCGTGTCGTTCGTCTCACGGATGAACCCGGCAGCCAGAGTCTCTACTTCCATCAAAACCCGTACACAGCGACTGGCGACAAGATGGTGTTTACCAGCCCAACCGGTCTCTACGCTTACGACTTCAAAACCGGCAAATCGAAGTTGCTGGTTGAAGGACGTGTTGGGAGCCTCGTCGTTGGTCCAAAAACTCGCCAGGCTTATTACTTCAAAGGCGACTCTGTCTATGCAACGAGTCTCGATACCGGAGACACGCGGCTGATCGTCAAACGAGCCGAGCTGCGTACCGGATCGGGTTTCGGCATCAACGCAGACGAAACACTGCTGGGCGGTAGTTACACCGAAGGCGGCCGTCAGTTTGTTAATCCAACTCCGCCGGCGCCCGGTCAACCGTCTGACAGTTACGCCGGCAAGGAAAACATGATGCGCCTGCGCCTCGCGGCGAAACTGCCGATGGCGCTTTACACGATCAATATCAGGTCAGGCGAAGTCAAAGAGTTCTACCACGCGACCGACTGGCTGAACCACGTGCAGTTTTCACCAACCGATCCCGAGTTGATGATGTTCTGTCACGAAGGCCCGTGGCATCTGATCGATCGCATTTGGACCATTCGCATCGATGGTTCCCACAAGCGATTGATGCACAAACGCACGATGGACATGGAGATTGCCGGTCACGAGTTTTTTGGTCCGGGCAACATGCTCTGGTACGACTTGCAAACGCCGAAGAGTCAGGTGTTCTGGCTGGCCGGCGTCAATGTCGTGAACGACAAGCGGATCCGTTACAAAGTGCAACGTGAAGAATGGTCGGTGCACTTCAACGTCTCGCCGGACGGCAAGCTGTTTGCCGGAGACGGCGGTGGACCAAACAGCGTCGCCGCGCCCGGCAACGGTCAGTGGATTTACCTTTTCGTCCCCGATGGCGATCGGCTCAAGACAACGCGGCTCGTGAATCTCGCCAGACACAATTACGGACTCGAGCCGAACGTCACCTTTACCCCCGATCAGAAATGGATTGTGTTTCGCTCGAACATGCTGGGTCCCACTTTTGTTTTCGCAGTTGAAGTTAAAAAGACTAATTAGTGCTTTGTGCTTTGTTCTTTGTACTTTGTTCGCAGCCTTAGCGTGTCAATTCCAGGCGCAACTGCCGAATCGAGAAACAAAGTACCAAGCACTAAGTACAAAGCACACTCAGACTATCACCCCCGGTTTTCGGTACTAGAAAGGAGAAGAAAATGCGACTAGCTCAAACTGTCGTAGTCGTTGTGATCTGTTCTCTCGCGGTCTTCGCGCAGAGCAATCAAGGCGGCATAAGCGGAACCGTTGTTGACCAGAATGGCGCGGTCGTGCCGGGGGCCACCGTGACAATAACCAATCTGGGAACGCAAAAATCGATCACGCTCACGACCTCCGAGTCCGGCGTGTTTTCGGTTCGAACTCTTGAACCCGTGACTTACAGCGTCAGAGTTGAAATGAATGGGTTCAAGCAGTCGATCATGGAGCGGGTGAAAGTCGACACCGCGACAGTCGCAACCGTCAACATCACGCTCGAAACGGGCACCGTCAGCGAGACTGTTTCGGTAACGAGCGATGCGACGCTGATCAATATGGAATCGGGTACGACGTCGCAGACGATCAATGAGCGTCAGATTCGCGAGCTGCCGTTGAACAACAGAAGCGTTCTCGATCTTGCCGTGACAGTCCCCAACGTAACCGGGGACGCCGGGAGCGAGGACCCGGAGGTGACGAGCGGCCAACCAGTGCCGGGTTTCAATTTGAACGTGAACGGCGGACGATCGGGCAGCACTTCGATTCTTGCTGACGGCGTCAACAACACGGGCGTCGGCATCGCGCGCGCGGTGGTGAGTTTCACGCCCGAGACGGTGCAGGAGTTCACCGTGCAAACGAGCGGGTATTCCGCCGAGTTCGGCAACACGGGAGGCGGCATTGTCAATGCCACGACAAAATCCGGGACCAACAGTCTCAACGGCGTTTTGCTCTGGTATCACCGCAACCCGGTGACAAACGCTCGTGGTTACACCATCGGCACTGGTCCACGGACACCAAACAATCGCCGTTACAATCAGGTGTCGGGAACGGTTGGTGGTCCAGTTTTCCTGCCGCGTTTCGGCGAGGGTGGTAAACCTTTCTACGACGGGCGCAATCGCACTTTCTTCTTCTTTGCTTACGAGCCGCGCTGGTTAAGAGACTTTCTTGACGTAACAACTCTATTGCCGACCGCCGCCGAGCGCGCGGGTGATTTTAGAAACCTCGTGCGCACGAACAGTGGTTTGCTGCCCGCCGCTGTCGCCGCGCGGTTCAATCAGGCCTCGATTGGGCCAGCCGCCATCTACCAGCAGTTCACACTAGTGAACGGACAGCTCGTTCCGATTCAGTTGGTTAACATTCCGGGACGAACTCCGGCGACGAGTTACCAGTTCTGCCAGTTTGGTGACGCGCGCGCCACGATCGTCAACGGCCAGCCGATGTGCACGCCGGAAGTCAACGCGGCGGCGATTCCCGGCCTGAACATTCTCCCCAACGCGTTCATGGATCCGACGGCGGCGAAGATCCTCGCCTTCATGCCGCCTCCGAGTGACAACTACTTTATCGACGGGGCTGGTCTCGTTAGAAACCACATCGTCAGCCGCTTTGTGCAACAGGATGAAACGCGGTACACGTTGCGGCTCGATCATCGCTTCACTGACAACTCTTCAATGTACTTTCGTTATACAAAGACGCCCGCGGTCGGCGTCCGGGGATTTGGCAGCGACGTAAACGGCAACTCAGCCGCGTATAGCGACGCGAAGCAGTACCTCGTGTCGCACAATCACATCTTCTCGCCGACGTTGATTAACGATCTGCGACTCAACTACACGCGTGGTGTTTTCAGTGAGGACTTTTCGCCTGAGTTTTCCATCAATGGCGGTCGCAATCTCGCGAACGAGTTGGGCTTGCCGAGTCTGACGTCCGGCGGCATGCCGCTGTTTCAGATCAGTCAGGACAATCAGACAAACGCGTTCGGCGACATCGGTTCGTCGGGCTCAACAAACAACTTCAACGTCGAAGAACGCTACAACATCAACGACGTCGTTTCTTGGGTGCGAGGCAATCAGACGTGGAAGTTTGGCGTCGATCTCAACTACATGCGGCTCAACGTTGTGCCGTTCTTTGGCGCGTCCGGTGGCCGCTGGGAGTTTCGCACTTTGAACACCAGCAGCAATCGCTCGACGAACGTTGCCAACGGCGGCGCCAATCTCGCGAGTTTGCTGATCGGAGTGCCTAACGTGGTCCAGGTCAGACCGTTGCTGCTCAATTACGACTATCGCTGGAAGAGTGTCGCCGCGTTCGTGCAAAACGATTGGAAAGTAAAACCGA
>JAICGQ010000425.1 GCA_025923035.1 Pyrinomonadaceae bacterium
GACTTAAACGATGCAGGTATCGCCGCCGAAACACGGATCGGCGCGGCGCGAAAGCCCTGCCTTATCGAGCGCTGACTGAAGATCAGCTTGCACGACGAGGCCAACGTCAGAACGCATCGTCGTTGCCGCGATGCAAGTGCTGCCGCCGAAGCACGGGTCTCCCTGTAACCCGAGCTTCTGCAATTCCGCAACGGTCATCGTTCGCGGTAGACGGAGCCACATCACGACTTCGTCGGAAGCTGTCGTCGCGCTGCTGGCAGTCTTCTTTGTCTTGGTGGATTTCGAGGTCTTCTTGCTGGTTTTCCTGGTCGGCATTTGAGGCAAACTCCTTTCGACCGGTTGTGAGTTAGCAACTAATTTGTTTTGCGAGTGTGGCCCACAACTTAAACCTGTCGCGGCGTTCTGTCAATGCCGTTTTTTGAATCTCGAATTCAGGAAAACTTAGATCGGTTTTTCAGTATGCTTGCGCAGTAGTTTGAGGAATGCGGCGCCTGCTGGTGAGAGTTGCGTGCCGCGCCGATGCGCAGCCCAGAGAGTTCGATTGTGTGTCAGACCGCGCACCGGAACGCTGACGAGCACGCCGCGCGCGAGCTCTTCGCGTACGCACATGCGTGGCACGAAGGCCAACCCCACGCGCTTCTGCACGAAACGCTTGATCGTCTCGATCGTCGCCAGCTCGAGAGTGATATTCAACGGCGTGTGTTGTCTGGCAAAAGTTTCGATCACTTTCGCGCGAGATCCGGAGTTTACGTTATGCGCCACGAATGGCTCGTTCGCCAATTCCTTCACCTTCACAGACGGTCGACTCGCCAGCGGATGTTTCGGACTCATGATCAGCACCAGCTCGTCCTTAAGCACCGGAAACGATTCGAGCTCGCGATCGACAGGTTCAAAGGCCATCAAGCCGAAGTCGATCGTGCGGTCAAGCAATTCGCGCGGAAGGCGGCTCGACACCTGGCGAAATATTTCAACCTTAACGTCGGGATACCGCTCGCGGAAAGTCAGAATCAGTTCGGGCAACAGATAAAGCGACGTGCTCTCGTTTGCTCCCACTCGCACGCGACCGGACTTCAGGTTTTGCAGGTCCTGGATCGCCTGGCCCACCTCGTCGCGCAGACCAAGAATCCGCTGAGCGTAGTCGAACACCACCTGTCCTGCTTCCGTTAGCGTGGGTACTTTCTGGCTCCTCTCGAGCAGCGGCAACCCGATCTCTTCTTCAAGCCGGCGAATGGCGATGCTGACGGCCGGCTGCGTCCTGAAGACACGCGAAGCGGCCTTGGAGAACCCCTTCTCCTGGACCACTCTGGTGAAATATTCCAACTGCGCCATTTCCATGGCGTGCATTATTACCACAACTTGCCCGCGCAGTCGATGAATCAAATTTATCTTTCTCTTAAAAAAATAAATTTTACAAAAGCCGTGTCAGGACGCTAAATTCCCCAACCCGCCCGAGATGGTGCGTGGATCAAATGAGTGCCCAGCCAATAATTGCCGACGTCGTTACTAACCAGCCCGCGATTGCGCCAGTGGCCCAGGGACCAACCGGCGCCGAGATCCTTATCGATGCGCTTACTTACGAAGGAGTCGACACGATCTTCGGCTACCCGGGCGGGGCTGTCCTGCATATCTACGACGAATTGTGGCGGGCGCGCGATCGAATCACACATTACCTGGTCCGGCACGAACAAGGCGCGGTACACATGGCTGAAGGTTACGCGCGCGCATCGGGTCGCGTTGGCGTTGTGCTCGTTACGTCAGGCCCGGGCGCGACGAACGCGGTGACAGGTATCGCCAATGCTTACATGGATTCGACTCCCATCGTCGTGATCACCGGACAAGTTCCGAAACATCTGATTGGCACAGACGCATTTCAGGAGGTCGATACGGTCGGCATTACGCGGCCTTGTGTTAAGCACAACTACCTCGTACGCGAGGCGAGCGACATCGCCGGCGTCGTCCGTGAAGCGTTTCATCTCGCGCGTTCGGGCCGTCCTGGTCCAGTGGTGATTGACATTCCGAAAGACGTCACCGCCGCCCGGACGTCGTATTCAAGATTGGACCACGTCGGATTTCCCTTCTCCACCGGCGCGCCACCTATCGATCGAACATCCGTTCAGCAGGCGCTCGATGCTGTGGTGAGTGCGAAACGTCCGGTGTTGTACGTCGGCGGCGGCATTGCAAACTCGGGCGCTGACGAATCGTTGCGCAGCTTCGCGGAGACGTTCCGCTTGCCTGTGGCGCCGACGTTGATGGGACTCGGCGGCTTCCCTTCCGCGCATCCACTTTCACTCGGCATGCTCGGAATGCATGGAACGTACGCCGCGAACATGGCGGTGGCCCAAAGCGACCTGCTGATCGCCGTTGGCGTGAGGTTCGACGATCGCGTGACGGGAAAGCTGGCGACTTTCGCGCCGCACGCCCGCGTCATTCATATCGACATCGATCCGGCAAACATCGGAAAGAACGTGGCTCCAAGTCTCTCGATCGCCGCCGACGCGAGACAGGCGTTGTCGGAGCTGCTCGTGTTGGGTCGAGAACAGGACGAACAAAAACTGCACCAGTCCATCAACGCACGAGAACTCTGGTGGGAGCAGATCCGCGCGTGGCAACAATCACAACCGCTTCGCTTCACCGGCTCGCCAAATCAAATCAAACCGCAAACCGTAATCGCCGAATTGCAGCGTCTCACTAATGGCGAAGCAATCATCACGACCGACGTGGGCCAACACCAGATGTGGGTGGCGCAGTTCTATCCCTTCAAACGTCCGCGACAACTGATCACCAGCGGCGGTTTGGGAACGATGGGCTTCGGACTGCCCGCCGCTGTTGGCGCTCAACTCGCATCGCCGAATCAACCGGTCTTCGCAGTCGTTGGTGACGGTGGTTTTCAAATGACGAACCAGGAACTCGCCACCGCGGTGCAATACGATCTGCCCGTGAAGATCCTGATCATGAACAACGGTTATCTCGGTATGGTGCGGCAATGGCAGGAGATGTTTTACGACCGCGCCTATTCCGAAGTCGACATTTCAGTAGCGCCCGACTTTGTGAAACTGGCCGAGGCGTTCGGTGCTTTGGGTTTGCGTGCTGAGCGACCAAACGAGCTTCACGACGTGCTTGCCGCTGCCGTGGCCCACAGAGGTGTCGTGGTCGTCGATGTTCACGTCTCTAAGGAAGAGAACGTCTTTCCGATCGTGCCGGCGGGCGCGAATTCGAGCGACATGATTCTACAGAGCGACGGCGTGTAAGAGATGCGGCACACACTTTCGATCATTGTTGCCGATCAACCCGGCGAGCTGTCGCGGATCGTCGGTCTGTTTAGCGCACGTGGCTTCAACATCGAAACGATCTCGGTTGGTGAAACACTCGACCCGCGGTGGTCGCGCGTCACGATCGTTACGCGCGGCGACGATCGCACGATCGAACAGATCGTCAAACAGTGTGAACGGCTCGCGCGCGTCCGTGAAGTTCACGACGTAACTACGCGGCCCCACATCGAGCGCGAGATGGCGCTGATCACCGTCGAGGCTTCGGCGGGCGCGGCGCGCCAGGAGGTTTTGAGTCTCGTCAACGTGTTTCGCGCGAAGGTGGTTGATATCTCGCACTCGCAATTGATCGTCGAGGCTTCGGGTAACAAGGAGAAGGTCGACACGTTTATCGAGTTGCTGCGACCGATCGGAATCACCGACATCACACGCACGGGACACATCGCCATAAACCGGCTCGCAACGGTAGAAGAAAGGAATGGAGATGAATATCTATTACGACAAGGACGCGAATCTTGAACTGCTGCGCCAGAAACAGATCGCGGTCATCGGCTACGGTAGCCAGGGATTCGCGCAGGCGAACAATCTGAACGACTCGGGTTGCAACGTCGTCGTCGGTTTACGCCGCGAGAGTGCGTCGTGGCAGAAGGCGGAAAACGCCGGGTTGAAAGTGTTGCCGATCGCGCAAGCTGCGGCCGAGTCAGACGTGGTCATGATGCTCGTGCCGGATGA
>JAICGQ010000426.1 GCA_025923035.1 Pyrinomonadaceae bacterium
CCGTAAAACGCCAACGTGTTGTAATCGAGGAAGCGTCTCGCGCCAAAGCCACGAGTAAAGCCGGAGGTCCGATCGGCGACGTTGAACGTTTCCGCGACGGAGTTGACGGCGCCGGTGAGCAAACCCAACAAGCTGTTGGCCGTCGTAAACTGCGTGTTGTTGATTCCGCCCGGGAACATGCCGGTGGTCAGCGGCGATGGGTTCGTGGTGGCGTTGAACCCGACCCCGAACTGCGGAACGATGCCGGCGTCGTTGAAGTTCAGGATGCGAATGAACCGGGCGCTGGTGCCAAACTTGAACACGTGGCTACCCTTCACCCAGGTTGTGTTGTTGATTAGGTCGTAGTTCCGCGGCGCACGTCCCTGTTGCAGGAAGTTCTGAATGGGATTCGTGATCAACGGAAGCGTCAAGCGATAGCCCTCGCTGAAGTCCTCTCGATTGAAGAACAGCGGAGTGCTGGAAGAGAACCCGAAGCGTGCTTCGTTCGTGATGTTCGGCGTCAGGCTCGCGATCCACGCCACTGCCCATCGTGGGCGGGACGATTCCTGTCCACCACCCGGCAATCCCGGAAACTGCTCGCCGATGTTGTTCAACTGCACGTCGTTCGGCAGTTTCGAAAGGAAGTGTGAATAGACACCTTCGACGCGGTGGTTATCGGTGATGTCGTAATCCAAACGAAAACCGATGTTGCGACCGGTGCTGCCATTCGGTGTGTTGAAGCGGAAACCGGCAGTGTTGCGGGAGTCGCCGACCTGAGTGTTGTTCGAAGCCGGCGTCAGGTTGATCAACTCCTGGATGCGCGGATCGATTGCGCGGCCTGTCAGCCCTAACAAGTTGATGGTTTGTAGTTGGCCATTGTCAGACCGCAGGTACGTAAAATTGCCCGTGCGCGCCGGGTTCAATAACACAGTGCGGTTCGGATTGAAGTCCTGTTTGGTGTCGGTGTATTCGTAGAAGAAGTAGAAGAAGAGTTTATTCTTCTGCGTCAGCACTGGACCACCTTCGCCGAACCTCGGCAACGCGAATGGACCACTCACGTTGAAACCGTATTGATGTTGCAACAAGATCGGCTTCGGCAAGCCGCTGATGTTGTTGAAGAAAGTGTTGGCGTCAAACTTATCATTGCGATAAAAGTCGTATACCTCGCCGTGATAACTTGAACCACCACGCGGAGTCGTAAGCTTCACCTGCGCAATGCCTAAGCCGTCATCGGCCCCGGCGTTTTGCGTGGTCAACGAAAACTCGGCAACCGCCGCGACGCTCGGCGTATTCACACCGAAGAGCGCGTCCGTGCGCACGAGGTTATCGTTGATCTCGATTCCGTCCCACGTGATGTTCGAGAACGAGCCACGCAGACCGTTAATTGATGCTTGCCGGGTGTTGGTATTGGTGTTGACACCTGCCATGCCGCCCGCGAGATTGATCGGGTTGCGGCCGTTCAGTGGAAGGTCCTGCACCTGCTTGACGTCGATGACCGACGTCAGCTTCGCATCTTCCGAACGGATAAGCGACTGAGCATCGGAAGCAGTCACCGAAACTGTTTCAGCAATACCACCAGCTTCAAGCGTAAGCGAGTTCAAGACGACGGGAGTGTCGACGTGGACCGTCAGGTTGGTTACGCTCAGCTTCTTGAAGCCTGTTGCTTCGACGACGACGGAGTACGAACCAGGACGAACGTCGCTGATCGTAAAACTGCCGTCTTCATTCGTGGTGGCTTCTTTCTGGTCCTTCGTCGCGGCGTCCATCAGCATGACTTTCGCACCGGGCACCGATGCTCCAGCCGTATCCTTCACGATGCCGGTCACGCGCGAGTTCACTGATTGTGCAACAGCGATAGAAGTTATGCCGCCAAGCACCAATGCGCTCAGCAGGAGAGAGAGAAAGTTTAAGCGGCGCGCAGGGTTCAGCAGACCCCTGGCGCCACTAACAATAGTGTTCGCGGGAAGCTTGAAACTTCTCATTGTCGCTCCTTCATTTTTTCTGAGTTAGGGCGCCCGACTTGGCCGAGGGATCCAAAGCGGGAACTCTTGAGTTCGTCGACCTCACCGTTGAGGACTGTCGGGGAGAGATGGGTCGAGATTTCTAGTTGATTTTGAGTTTCGGCAATATGCGTGCCGTTAGGCGCGACTAGGCGGATCCGTTTTTCGGAGCATTTAAACGAATTTTAGTCGTCCGCACCTCCGAAAAATTGCGGATTTTGGATCGTCGTGCAAATAAATGAATCCCGACACAATTTCGTCGGGATTCCACCTGCGATTTCGCTAAGGATTTACACGTGAAGGCGAGGCTTAATACTCGAGTTGGCCTTCGTACATCATGTCGCTGACTTTGAACTTCCGGTCGACTTTCATACCGCTCGGAAACTTGACGAAGAAGCGAACGTCGCCGGTATTTGAGTCGATAAATGCCTTCTCGTCCATCTTCCGCAGGAAGATGAAACGGGCGCCAAATCCATCCTGTCCGGGTGGCACATACTCGTGGAGAAAATTACGCTTGCCGTCGCGCTCGAGATACGTTTCGTTCTTCAATGTCGCCGTGATCGAGCTGCTCATTTCCGTCATTGCCGGGCCCAGGTGACGCCGGTCCGTGCTGTCGGCCGTCAACGTCAGAATGATCGAATCGCCGCCTTTGACGTTTGCAAAGGCATGCATGCGTTCCATCATGTCCGGCTCCGGCTTACTCTTTAACTCCAGCAATCGAATCAATGCCTGGCGAACCGGTCTGGCAGAAAAGAAACGAACAGTGAACTTCAGATTGACAGCTTGATTCCGCGCTCCACTCTCCTGGCGGTTGTCCGTGACAGACTGGCGATCGGTCGTCGTGCCCATCACGGCGGAGCGTGTTGAAGTACTACTGTTGGGCGACGCGGTTGGGCTATACGTCAACTCCGAGGTGTCGGTATCGACTTGCTGCTGCGCCCACGGCGAACTGCTGAGTATCTTCTCAGCTTCCTTCTGCGTCCACTCCGTCCACGGCTTCTCTGCTTTCTGGGCCGGACCACTACCGGCAAACACTAGCGACGAGCACAACAAAACTGCACACGCGATCGCTGCGAAGATCGTGCGCGAACGCGCCGTCATCGAATGATTCATCGGGGGAGGTTCCTTTTTAGTTAGTATTCAAGCTGCCCGTTGTACATCATGTCCGACAGTTTGAAAGAGACGTTCAGCTTGAGTTGGCCGGTCACTTCACTGTAGAAGCGAAACGAACCACTCTCGGCAGTTAAAAACTTCTTCTCGTCGACTATGCGCGGAAAGATAAACTTCGCTCCGATCCCGTCGTTGATCGGCGCGTGGTACTGCATCAGAAAAACACGCTTGCCGTCTTTGCGTTCGAGGTAGGTCTTGTTCTTGAGTGTACCCAGGTTACTGGCCGCGAATGCCTGCAGCGCTGGACCAGAGAAACGCCCGTCAGTTGAATCGAAAGCAACGGCGACGACAATGAACTCGCTGAAGTCGCGTTGCACAAACGCTTGCAGATCGCCGAGCAGCTCCTTGTCGGGAGTCTTCTGCGCGAGCTCAATGACGCGCATGAATGCCTGGCGCACCGGCTTCGCGGAAAGTAATCGCACGTGGTAGTTGACGGAGATCGCCTGGTTCTTCGCGCCTTGTGATGCGCGACTGCTATTGATCGACTGGCGATCCGTCGTCGTGCCCGTGACACTGGGACGCGTTGAGCTGCTGATGCCCGATTGCGAGGTTGGGCTGTACATCATCTCCGACGTATCGGTGTCAGTTTGAGTCTGGCCCCAGGCCGACTGGTTCAGGATCTTCTCTGCCTCAGCCTTGGTCCATTCAGTCCACGGTTTCTGCTGCGCGCTGCCGGCGCCGAGCAGCAGCACGGTGAGCAGTAAAGCAAAAAAAGTTTTCTTCATTCGTGGGAGCTCGCTAATACTCCAGCTTGCCGTCGTAAAGCATGCTCGAAAGTTTGTAACGCGTGTCGAGCTTCATCTTCTCATTCATCTGGGCGATGAAACGAACGCTGTCGTTCTCAGTCAG
>JAICGQ010000427.1 GCA_025923035.1 Pyrinomonadaceae bacterium
GCTTCATCCGGATCGCGCTGCAGGTAGCCGAAGTATTCGATCTGCACGAACGCGGCGTTGAACTGGTTGTTGTAGAACGCCTGCCCGTAGCTGTTGTTGAAGATCAGCGCGCCGTCAGCGATCGTCGTCGTTCCGTCGACCACTTTAAACAACACGCTCGCTCGCGCGTTTGGTGCGTTCGCATCCAATTCATTGATCAACGCCTGCCGGTCATTAGACGAAGCGTTCACACCGGTGGTCTCAAAAAGTTTGTTAACGTACTGCGTGTTGTTCAGACCGTCGTAGATCGCGCGAAACTCTGCGCGAGTCACAAACTCGTTCACAAACGCCTGCTTGTTGGCGTTCATCACATTCGGCGCCAACGCGTCGTTGACGACGATGCCGGCGGAAACCGTGGCTCGATCTCGCGTGAACTCACTTTGAGCGCTCAGGTCTCCACCGAATTTCGGCATGCGTCCCAGCGAACCACGGTAAACGCGGAGCACGAAGTAGGCCGTGCCCGCATGTTCGGGCGACAGGAAGAACGCCGCGCTCGTATTCGCTCGCTTGCGCTCGATGCACTGGTCAACAGTTTCGCCTGCGAACCGGCCTGCCGGACTGTTGCAGATCGTGATCTCGCCGGTCCAGTGGGCCAAACCCGGAGCGTCGGGTTCGCGTCCCAGAAAGTCTTTATACTGCCAGCGCACAAACTCCTGCGCGGCATCGATCGAGTTCTCAACCACCACAAAGGGCACTTCCCAGGTGATTGTAGAAACGCTGGTGCCTGACGTTTGGAACGTAAACGAGTAGTTACCGCTCGTAAGCAGCGGGCCGAGGTTGTAGATCTGTGCCGTGGTTGTCAGGGCTTGCGCTGAAATACCGTCCCATTTTTCGATGGAGGCGTTCACGAGGAAGCTCGTTGGACCGGTCTGAACGGGTGTGCCCCAGTTGGCCACGCGGTATCCCGCATCGGGAAAGATAAGCTTCACGTAGACGGACCTTTGCCCTTCGAAGTGCCACGTCTTGAGTTGCACCTGGCTCGAGTTAAGTACGGCCGGGACCCAGTTGTTGCCGCAGTTGCTGATGCTCCAGTTCAGCGTAATGTTTCCGATATCGCCGCCAGCGCCGCTGTTGTTGTAACCGTCGACGGCAATGCGGTACGTCGTTCCGGCTGTTGCGGTGAACTGGACGTTGCTGCTGGTGACCACACCCGACTGGACGTCGTCGTTCTTGCCGATCAGCGACAGCGAGTTGACGGCGTTTCCGGTGTACACGCCGAGCACCGTGTCGTAGCTGCTGCCGGCGGTCGTAACCTGCGCGGCGCCGCTGGCCGGCGCTTGCCACGAATACCAAACGGAACGCGTGCCGCCGTTGTTGTCAGGCGAGTGATTTGGTTCGCCCGCTTCGTGCGTCGCGCCCACATTTGTTCCGGTCGTAGTTCCTGCACAACCGGAAACGGTTTGCGCCGCGGAGAAATTGTCGTTGGCCGGCGGCGGTGGCGGTGGAACCGCGGTCGAGTTGTAGCCGAAGATGTCGAGTGCGTTCGTATCGTTCGTCGTGATCGTACGGCGCACGCCACTCGGAATACGCGGATCCATGATGCCGATAAGCACGCCGCCGTTCTTGCTTTGCTGGCGCCAGTGACTCGATTGATTTCCATCGGCGAAGTCATCGGTTGAGCCGCTCGGTCCGCCGTCCGAAAGTCCGAGTTCCGACTGACCAGGTACGAAATAGTATTGCGAGTTAAGGGTTGGTCCGCCGATCGTCATGATGCGCGGCGCGGTGGTGAAGGTGCCGGTGGTGGTTCCGGAGCGGAAACGATAGAGGTCCCACATCGAAGGCGTTGAACTGCCGCTGCCTGAACGTGACGTGAAACCGAGCGCGTGTCCGATCTCGTGAGTGGCAACGGCTTCGAAGTCTGTTTGACCGCCGGTGATGCCGTCGCTGGGATCGAAGTCGAAAGTAACCGCGCTGTTGAAACCAATGCGCGCGGCGTTGTCGTTCGGTTGGGCGGTTGCGTTCAGCAGGCCGATGGCGCGGCCGATGGAACTCGAGACGTTGACGTTTGTGGCAGAAGAAGCGCCGCTCGTGAGCTCAACCGGAACCGAACTGGCCGGCAACGCTCCGTAAATCGCCTGTTTTGCAGGGGTGTTAGCACCGGCAACCAGGTTGCCGCGAACCTGTGTATACGGGACGCTGCCAAGACTCGGTGAACTCGTCGCTCCGAGCGTGCCGCCTCCCCAGGGCGCACCAAAATTGTCTGGTCCGAAATCGGCGTCGAGATAGATGGTAACCGGCGACGTCACCACGGCTTCCCAGGCTGCAGCAGCGCGCTGGAAAGCGGCCTTCGCGGGTGCGTTCGCGTCGAGGTTCGCAGTCGCGCGCAGGATGATCGTCAAGCTGCCTTCAGCGTCATCGGTTGACAACGCTCGCAGGTGGTCGTCGAGGTGATTGAATTGCCGCAGGTTTTTCGGGTTGATCAGGTCGAGTTGTCGACCCTCTGCTGCAGACGCTTCGCGGCAGATCGTGTCGCCGTTTTGGTCCTGGTAGATCAGAAAATGGTCGTATTCAATGCCTGACGAAGACGAGGACGTTTGCGCTTGAGCCGAGACGGTCAGGCCCAAAGAAGTCAAGAAGATCGTCAGAATGAGCGTCAGAGCGAGCGCGGGTCTATATTGCACTTTTATGTCCTCGTACTAAAGTGGGTCAGGCGTGAGTGGTTCGCGGGGCTAAAACCACCAGCATCTTAACGTCTGCGCCGAAGGAACGTCCAGATCGGCCGTGCTATCGGTGCATTTTACCGTCTGAAGGTTGCCCAGCCGCTTGCTTTCACCTTATGGCGCACAAATTATGGGGCACCAAATCGCGATCGATACTCCGGCGATTTGATAAAGGCCAAGACCATCTGCGCGTCGACCCAGTTGCCGAACTGGTTCAACTTAGCTAGCCAGAAATTGTAGCCGCCTTCATCCGGATCGCGCAGCAGATAACCGAAGTACTCCATCTGCACAAACGCGGGGTTGAACTGGTTGTCGTAGAACGCCTTGCCGTAGTTCGTGTTGAAGACGAGATGTCCGTCGGCAATGGTTGTCGTGCCATCGACCACTTTGAACAACACACTGGCTCTCGTCTCGCTGCCATTCCCAAGGCCATCGATCAACGCCTGTCGTTCACCCGCGGTCGGGGTCACGCCGGTGGTCTGGAACAGCTTGTCGACGTACTGCGTGTTATTCAAGTTCTGATAAATCTGGCGAAACTCGAATCGCGTTACAAACTCGTTCACAAACGCCTGCTTGTTGGCATTGATCACGTTCGGCGCCAGCGCGTCGTTCACGACGATTCCCGCCGAAACCGTTGCCCGGTCGCGGGTGAACTCACTGAGTGCTGACGAATCGCCACCAAAGTGCGGCATCCGTCCGAGAGAGCCACGATACACGCGTAACACGAAGTAACTGGTGTTCGCATGCTCCGGCGACAGGAAGAACGCCGCGCTCGTATTCGCGCGCTTGCGCTCGATACACTGGGCCTCACTTTCACCCGGGAACCGGCCAGCCGGAGTAAGGCAAATCGTGATCTCGCCGGTCCAGTGGTCCCACCCGGGACCATCCGGTTCACGTCCGAGAAAATCTTTGTACTGCCAGCGCACAAACTCACGCGCCTCGTCGATCGGATTCGCCGGCGGTGCTGTAGCACTGACAGTGAAATCATGGACCTTCGCGGTTACACCGGAAGTTCTGAACGTAAAGGAGTACGCTCCCGGCGCGAGTGTCCCAAGGTCCCAAATCTGCGCGGTGTTACTGATCGCCAGCACATTGGTTCCGTTCGAATGTTCGACGCCCGTATTGACTGTAAACGCATTGCCCGCCTGTGACGGCGTACCCCAGTCGGTAATGCGGAAGCCCGCATCCGGGAAGTTCAGCTTCACGTATATCGAAGTCCGGCCGTCGATCGTCCAATTCTTCAACTCGACTTGTGTCGCGGTCAGCGTCGCTGCGCTGAA
>JAICGQ010000428.1 GCA_025923035.1 Pyrinomonadaceae bacterium
AACCGTCCATCGTGCAAGTACGGCGGCGACTCCTTGATGCCTCGTAACGGAAACGTCTTGATCGCACCTTGCGCCGTGATCAGCATTCCACCTTCCATGCGCGGTTTGTAGAACCGTTCGACTGCCAGGTCGTGCATCTGATTGTCTGTGTAGAACGGCGCCTGATGACACGCACTGCATTGTGCCTTCCCGAAGAACAGGTCTTCACCGCGAACCTCGCTTTGTGACGCGCGCGCACGATCCAAGCGTCCAAGCACATTCAGTTTCGGCGCCGGTGGAAAGTCGAGTATCGCCTGAAACTCCGACATGAAGTGGACCTGCGAACCGCGCTCCAGAACGTTCACGCCTTTCTTCGTCGCCAACACAGGATCGCCATCGAAATACGCCGCACGTTGTTCAAACTCCGTGAAGTCTTCAACGTTCTTCAGCGCTCGTTGCGATCCGAAAAGCCGTTGGATGTTGACGCCACGCAACGACGGCGTCTCGATGCGGCGTCGATTCTCCTGGGGCCGAATATCACCGACGAGATGAAACGCACCCGACGTGTGACCGTTCACATGACAATCAAAACAAGTGACGCCGAGCATGCCGTCCGCCCGCTCTGTCTTGCGATCGGCGGTGGCGTTGAACTGTTGTTGCGGAAACTGCGACACGAGCAATCGCAAGCCTTCGAGCTGCTTGGGATTCAGAATGCCATTGAACAGCTCGTAGAAATTGTTTGTCGTGATCAGTTGACCTTTCGACACGTCGCCTAGATCTTTGCGTGTGGTCAAAAACATCGCCGGCGGAAACTCAGGCAGAAAATGATCCGGTAGATCGAAATCCATGTCGAAACGCTCGACACGCGGCAACAGCTTTATCTCAGCTTGTGAAAACACCATTCCGCCAACCGGATGATTGACGTGTGGCAACGGCAGGTAAGGGAACACGTCCTGCTCGCGAATCGCTTCCGGCGTCATCTGACCTAGCCGATCCCATGTCAGGCCGGCCTTCAGTTTCGCAGTCGGCCCGACCGGAATCGGCTTACC
This sequence comes from Pyrinomonadaceae bacterium, assembly GCA_025923035.1. Taxonomy (GTDB): domain Bacteria; phylum Acidobacteriota; class Blastocatellia; order Pyrinomonadales; family Pyrinomonadaceae; genus PSRF01. Next base: position 1,029 of record JAICGQ010000428.1, read on the forward strand.
GCGCGTCATACGCACGCTTTCATCGACGCGCCGGCTAAGATCGTAACGTTCCTCGAGCAGTCGTTGATGTGCGGCTGCGACCCCCGCTTTCGCGGCCTTGTCGCGTGCTCGCACGACCTCGAAAGGTTCCTCGATTACGGGTGAAAATGACGATGGACGTTGTTGTTGGGCCCGCGCTGCGTCGGTAACGATCAGGATCGCAGAAGTTGACAGGATAAAGATCGCGGCCAAAAGCATTCTGAGTCGGTTCATATCGAAATAACACCTGACCCGCCGGAATATTCCCGGGAATTTTTGGGTCGTTTAAGTGTTAATCTAGAATGGTTTCCGGAATTATCGAGGATCATGGACGGGCCTGTTAACAACACGGTCTTCAGCCAGGCGGCCCTCGCGCATATCGATGCGCTCTACGGCTACGCCATGACGCTTACGCGCGATTCGAGCACAGCCGAGGACCTGGTTCAGGACACGTATTTGCGGGCCACGAGTGCGGCGAACCAGCCGCCGGCCAGTAGTAATCTGAAGGCGTGGCTGTTTGTCATCATGCGAAATGCGTGGCTCAACCAGGTGCGCCACAACCAGCGCGGTCCGCGTTTTGTCGAACTGGAAACGAATGACCAGACGGACGACGCGCGCGGCAATCCGCACGTTGTTTATTTGAGGAAGTTGGAACGAGAACAGGTGCGCGACGCGATCGAGAAGCTTCCGGAAGCATATCGGGAGATTGTGGTGTTGCGTGATATAGAAGGATTCACTTATCAGGAGATTGCGATGGTGTTGGACTGTCCGGCGGGAACGGTGATGTCGCGTTTGGGGCGTGCTCGTGCGAAACTGCGAGCCTCGCTGGCGACATGGCAGACGAAAACCCGCGCCCGTGCAGTTTAAATTTTGCTAATGAACAATTGTGAAGACATTTGTAGACGTTTAAATCTTTATCTCGATAACGAGTTGCAGGGCGACGAGCGTGCGGCTGTGGAGGCGCACTTGCAGTCGTGCCAGTCATGCGCGGCGGTTTTCGAGCGCGAACTTTCATTCATCAACGCGATCAGGGAATGCGGGCCGCTGCATGTTGCTTCGCCTGAGTTGAGGGCGAGAGTTCAGGAAACATTGAACTCCTCGGAACGCGCGCCGTCGGGGCGCGAAACGTTTATTTCGAAGCCACGTGTCAGGCTGGGACTCGCGATCGCCGCGACGTTGCTGATGCTGCTGCTGCCGATCGTGATCTGGCGCGTGATGAATCGTTCAACGCGACCGGGGCCTTCGAGTTTTGCATTGATGGCTGCCGAGACGCACCTGCGCAGGACGCGGCAGCAGTTGCCGTTGGAAATCGAGACCGGAGCGCCGCAGAAGATTTCGCAGTGGTTTGCGAATAAGGTGAATTTCCGCGTGCAACTGCCTAACTACCAGGAGTCGTCAGGACAGGAAAAGCTCTACACGTTGGAAGGCGCGCGTCTCGTGGGATACAAGGATGATTACGCGGCTTATGTTGCTTACCAGATGAAGTCGCGGCCGATCAGTTTGGTGATCACGTCGGATGAGATGGCGAAGCCGTCCGGCGGCGAAGAAATCGTGGCCCGCGGCCTGACATTTCATTACAACGCGATCCACGGATTGAAAGTGCTGACGTGGTCCGATCGCGGGCTGACGTATGCGCTCGTTTCCGATCTGGAGGAACGCGGTCAGCAGTCGTGCATCGTCTGCCACCAGGGCACGAAAGATCAGGACCTGATCGCCCCGCTAAAACCTCACTGATCGCGGTACCTTAACTCGGTCGCGAATACATTTTAATAATTCGCTCGATCGCGACCCGGCAGACGCGGCAGAATTTGTCGCTGCGTGAGAACATGATGCAGTCGATTTCCGGGCGATAGTAGCCACGCGCTTCGTACATCGCGCCTTCGAACGCGCCGACCTGGCCGAAGTGCTTCTCGGCGGCAAACATTTTCTTCTCGTGCTCCAACTCCTCGCGGAACAGCGCCTCCATCTCTTCCTCGGGCCGTTTGTCTTTCCGCAACTGCGCACGTCGCTTCTGGATCTCGCGTGAGTAAGCTTCAAACGCCTCCTTGTTCCACGGCGTCGGGATCGGCGTGACGTTCGCAAACGGCGACGCAAGATTCCGCCACTTCAAAGTGCTGACATCAAGTAACGCAGTGACGTTCGGCTCCCACGGCTCGACGCGATCCGTCGCCGGCGCATACGCGACTGACGACGTGTAGTACTCATCCGCGAGCGCCGCGAAGTGATGACCAAACTCGTGAACGAAAACGTAATTCGCGAAAGCATTGTCAGCAGCAACGGTGCTGTACAGATTGAAAATCCCACCGCCACCGTACGTGCGATTGTTGACCAGCACTTCGATAAACTCGTACGGCGCATGCTGCGCGACCTCTCGCAACGCGCGGTTATCAAACGTCAGCACGTATCGTTCGGATCCGAATGCATCGTACGTTGTGCCGATCGGCGAGTTGCGATAGATTCCCGGCGAAGGCCGCGACACCCCTGACTCAGGGGCAGGAGGCGACATGGCCCATACGTTGAAATTCTTGCGTTGCTCTTTGAACGGCGACGTCGAGAACAGCACTTCCGTCAGCCGTCGCGCATCCGCTTCAAACTTCTTCGCTTCGGCAGCGCTGTAACCGTCGCCAAGGATCAGAAAGTCGACCTTCGCTTCCGGCTCACCTGCTTTTTGAATCGTGATCACGGGTGCCGGCGCAACGCGCTTCGAACGATCGACAAACATGTCTGCCGGATCGATCGTCGTGGTCCAGATGTCGTAGAAGTTATTTTTGACGTCGCGCTTCTTCAGCACGATGCTGACGGGCGCGCTGGGAGCAGGAAAGCGCAGCGATTCCTGAAACGTCTTCTTGATCGTCTTAGCTTCATCCGTCGTTTCCCATTCGCCGTAGATCGATGCAAAACCGCGCGAGTACAAGAGCTC
>JAICGQ010000429.1 GCA_025923035.1 Pyrinomonadaceae bacterium
GATCCGTCACGACTCGATCGAGCTCGACGCCGGCGGCGTGCGACACGCGCGTGAAGCAGCGCGCGACGCGGATCTCGTTGTCTTCAATTACTACTTTCACTCGCACGCCGCAGAGTTGATTAGCGAGCGCGCGACGAGTAGAGCGCCGTGGTGTTTCTGGGGCGAGCGACCGGGGTTTCGGCAGCCGGCGTGGGCGGCGGTCGCGGGACGCCTGTTGCGAAGATGGAAACTCGCCAGGCTGCATGGTTCGTCTGTGCCGATCTGGGGGATCGGGAAGTTTGCGGTCGATGAATACCGGCGCGAGTTTGGACCACGGCGACCTTATTTCAACTTGCCTTACTTCTCGAATCTCGAACGATTTGGGAATGCTCAACGCGCGGAGCGACGATCGGAGCGCGTGTTTTTGTTCTGCGGTTCGTTGATCGATCGCAAGGGCGTGGACCTGGTGGCGCGTGCTTTTGTTCGACTGGCGAACGAGTTTAGCGACGTACGGTTGAAGATCGCAGGCGATGGCGCGTTGCGCGAGTCGCTCTTGCAGATTTTACGGCCCGTGAGTGATCGGGTTGAGTTTACAGGCTTTAAAAATTGGAACGAGTTGCCGGAGCTTTATGGGTCAGGCGATGTGTTGTGCGTGCCGTCGCGTTATGACGGTTGGGGGCTTGTAGTTCCCGAAGGTCTCGCATCTGGATTACCGGTGATTGCGACGGAGCGGATGGGTGCCGCCCTCGAATTTGTTCGAACGGGAGTGAACGGTTGGCTGGCGCCGACTGGCAATGAATCGGCAATTCTTTCCGCGATGCGAGACGCTGCCTCGCTCACAAATGCCGAGCTTGCAGAACGCTCGCAGCGCGCACGCGAGAGCGTGAAGGAACACACGCTGAAAAACGGATCGCAACGATTTGTGCGGTTCGCGCGGGAAACAATCGGTGTGTAGCATTTCGGGAGTCTTCAGCACCACGGATCCTGCTTCTCACACGGAAGCAGTGGCGCGGATGAACGCTGCGCTAACGCATCGTGGTCCGGACGATCATGGAATCGTAGTGTGCGGCGATGTGGTTCTCGGAAACACACGTCTCGCGGTGATCGACACGTCGCCCGCCGGACACCAGCCGATGAATGATCCACAAACGGGCAATTGGATCACGTACAACGGCGAGACCTACAACTTCAAACAACTGCGCGCCGAACTCGAAGACGGGTCGCACCCGTGGCACTCGAATTCCGATACGGAAGTGGTGCTGCGTGCGTATGGCAGGTGCGGTGTCGACGCGTTTCGGCGGATGCGCGGAATGTTTGCGCTCGCACTTTGGGACAATCGCGAGCGAACGTTGTTGCTAGCGCGAGATCCGCTTGGCATCAAGCCGCTTTATTACTACCGCAGCGAGCATGTGGTTGTTTTCGCATCGGAAGTGCGGGCCCTGCTGGCGAGTGGACTCGTGCCGCGCACGCTGAGCACTGAGGGCGTCGATTCGTATTTAGCTAACGGTTCGATCGAAGCGCCGTTGACGATCGTTGATGGCGTGAAACAGTTGTTGCCTGGTCAGTGCATGCAAGTGCACGCTGGTGTGGATGGCGAGCTTGAATTTACCGTTCAGGAATTCGCGTCCGCGTCTCGCGAGACAGATAGTCCACGCAGCCGTGCGGAAGCCGTTGCTCGACTACGATCCGAGTTGGAAGAGTCCGTTCGTCTGCACCTCGTGAGCGACGTTCCGCTGGGAGTGTTTCTCTCGGGCGGCATCGACTCCAGCGCCATGGTGGCGCTGACGAGCCGCATCACAGGCCAACCGCCACGAACATTCAGCGTCGTCTTCGACGAACCGGAATACACGGAGGCGCCACACGCACGCGCCGTTGCGGCGAGGTTCCGCACGGATCATTCGGAGACGCGCCTGAACGAAGATCAACTGCTCGACATGTTGCCGCACGCGCTCGCATCACTGGACCAACCGACGATGGACGGCATTAACACGTTTGTCGTTTCGAAGACAGTGAAGAACGCCGGCGTAACGGTCGCGCTGTCCGGTCTCGGCGGCGACGAACTCTTCGCAGGTTATCCGAGTTTCAGACGTGCGCTGCAGGTGGAATCCATGTCGCCTCTGTCCAGGCGTTGTCTGCGCGCGGCGTCGGGGTTTGGCAAGCTTGTGTTGAATGGTTCGACGCAGCGAAGCAAGTTCTGGCAGTTGGCGGCGAGCGACGGCGCGCCTGCGGATGTTTATCGCATCACGCGTCAACTCTTCGCGCCTGATTACGTTAGACGGATTACTCACCGCGCACCGCACGCGAATGGCCTGTGTCTCGAATCGGCAGCCGACGTCGTAAATCAGATCTCCAAGCTCGAGTTGCGCGGCTACATGACAAACACGTTGTTGCGCGACACGGACGCAATGAGCATGGCCCATTCGCTCGAAGTGCGAGTGCCGCTGGTGGACATCAAAGTGGTCGAGTTTGCCCTTGCGCTGCCGGGCAAATGGAAGCTGGGCAACGGGACGAACGGCGTCGCGAAACCCTTGCTCGCCGATGCAGTGGCGGACTTGTTACCGCGTGATCTTCTGGCGCGGCCAAAGATGGGTTTCACGCTGCCGTTCGAACACTGGATGCAGGGTCGTTTGCGGACGGAGATCGCGTCCGTGTTGGATGACGGTGGACGAGTCCTCAACACCGGACTTGCGGCGGATGGCGTGAGAGGTGTGTGGCACAGGTTCCTGAAGAAGCCGCGGGCGATCGGATGGTCGCGCCCGTGGTCGCTGTACGTGCTCGCGCGGTGGTGCGAGATCAATGGGGTGAGGCAGCATTGAGAGTTCTTCACGTCATACCTTCGGTGTCCGAACGTTCGGGTGGACCAGGCATGGCGATCGCGCCGATGTGCCGCGCACTGCAGGCGCGAGGGATTGAAGTCGTGTTGATCTCGACTGATGCGGGTTTAGGTGACGCGAAGAGCGGGCGCAATGGCGGATCTGCTCACGCGCTCGATTACGAAGGCGTGCCGGCGATCTTCTTTCCGTCGCAGTTAGGGGAGTCGTTCAAGTACTCGCGGCCGCTTTCCGTGTGGCTCAGTGAGAATGTTCACCGGTTTGATCTTGCGCATATTCACGCGGTGTTCAATCACACGTCAGTGGCAGCGGCGCGAGAGTGTCGCAGAGCGCGCGTTCCTTACGTGATCAGGCCACTCGGTACGCTCGATCCGTGGAGCATGAAACAAAAGCCGTTGCGAAAGCGGGTCTTCTGGTCTGTGGCGGGCGAAGCGATGTTGAGTGGCGCCGCGGCGGTGCACTACACATCAGAAACTGAAATGACTGCCACAGAAGGTCTGCTCGGTGTGAATCACGGGACGGTGATCCCACTCGGCATCGACGCCATCGATGATTCAACAAATGGTTCAGTCGGCGGCAGTCCGTATGTGCTGGTCCTGTCTCGCCTTCATCCTAAGAAAGGACTCGACGTTTTAATCGACGCGTTTATCACGCTGACCCGAAACGCTGAACTCGATCGGTGGCGTTTGATAATCGCCGGCGATGGCCCCACGGATTATGTAGCGCTGCTGAAGCAGAAGGCGGCAATCGCAGGCGACAGGATTCAGTTTCCCGGGTGGCTCGAAGGCGCGCGGAAACACGAGATGCTGCGCAACGCATCGTTGTTAGCGCTTCCGTCTTACCAGGAGAATTTTGGCTTGTGCATCATGGAAGGACTCGCGCGTTCCGTACCCGTGCTCGTCAGCCCGCACGTCAACCTCGCCGATCAGGTTGCATCGTCCAACGCGGGTTGGATCGCGCCCGTTGAAACAGCAGCATTATCAACGACGCTAGCCGAAGCCTTGAGCGACCCTGACGAACTGGCGAAACGGGGTCGCGCAGGGAAGTTGTTGTCACAGAATTATTCATGGGAACGAGTCGCGACCGACCTCGTCGGACTTTACACGGTGATAGTAAATGGCAGCGCCCGCGTACACTGAGTTTGA
>JAICGQ010000430.1 GCA_025923035.1 Pyrinomonadaceae bacterium
ACCTCGGACGCAAACCGGAACGTCCGCCACGCATCGCCATCATCGATCTCGCAGACGTGCCGACGGTAAAAGAGTTTGAGCTGTTTCGCGAGTTTTTCGAACAGGCCGGTTACCCGTCGATCATCTGCACGCCGCAGGAACTCGAATTCAAGAACAACCGGTTGAGCTACGCCGGTCAGGAGATCGACATCGTCTACAAGCGTTTACTGGTAAACGAATACCTGCCGATCATTAACGACTATCCGGCGCTCCTCGACGCCTATCGCGCGGGCGCGATCTGCATGGTCAACAGCTTTCGTTCGAAGCTGATTCACAAAAAGGCGCTGTTCGCCGTGCTCACCGATCGCAAGCACGCGCGTCTGTTCACGCAAACAGAACTCGACGCGATTCACGCACACGTGCCCTGGACGCGAATCGTTCGCGACGAACAATCAGACTATCCAGGTCAAGGGCGAGACGGCACGATCGACCTGCTCGAGTTTATTCGCAACAACAACGAGCGACTCGTGCTGAAACCAAATGACGACTACGGCGGCCACGGCATCACGATCGGTTGGAACACAGAACCCGCAGAGTGGGAGAGCGCGATTCAAAACGCACTAGCCAACGGCGACTACCTCGTCCAGGAACGCGTCCCGACCGCGCGCGAAACATTTCCGGCGTTAACGGCAGACGGCCGCATCGAATTTGCGGAGCAGTTAGTCGATCTCGATCCGCTTTTATTCAACGGCAAGGTTGGTTCGGCGTTCACCCGGCTGTCCGCAACCGAGCTCGCAAACGTCAGTTCCGGTGGAGGCATGGTGCCCACTTACATCATCAGCCAAAAATAAAGAAAACGGGTACAATTTAACCGCGATCTTAGTTTCGATGGAGGAGGGGCACACGTGGCCGACGACGTCGAGGAAGGTTATCAATCGCAGGACGAGCGCCGCGCGCACGATCGTTCGAGGCTGATTCTCGATGTTTTTTTCGACGGCCAGGACGTCACCGGCGTCGCCAGCACGAAAGACATCAGTCCCGGTGGACTGTACATGAACACGCAGGCGCACATACCCCAGGGCGCGTTTCTGATGGTGCGCATACCGTTCGGCGATGACGTGCAGGTCGTTTGCAACGCCGAAGTGATTTACAGCAACCCGGGACAGGGCGTGGGCCTCAGGTTTCACGACGTTCCCGACGAAGTACGCGCTACGCTGGAGCGAGAAGTTTCGAAGAATGAGTAAGCCTGCGGCAGCAACGACCCCGCTGAAGTGGAACGACCTGACCTCCGGCACGCGCGAACTTTTGCAAGGAAAGCTCGCCGGCCTGTGGGGCGCGACGTCCGACGCCGAGGCATTTGATTCATGGCCCATCGACAAGCAGCAGGCGATGTTGATGTTGTTGGACCGCATGGACGATATGCGACTGTGGCACCTCGTCAAGCGCGTCACGAATGTTTACGGCGAAGGCGGCGTCGGGTTGCAATTCGAAGCGTGGCCCATGATCGAGTCGACACTTGCGCGTCGTCGAGACTTCACGCGGCTGATGGCGAACCACAAAGACACGACGGGCGGCTTTTACGAACGACGACGAGGCGAGGCCGTGCTGCATTTTTTGTTTCAGGAAGGTGAACCACGCACCTGGTACGTACACTTCGATCTGTACAGCCCGGTCCATTCACCCGGAAGCGCGTTCAGGCATTTGCGCCATGAGTTTTTGGGCAAGGTCAGGCCCGACTGGCAAATGATCGCGAAACACCTGACCACCCGATAACCTGGTTAGTTAGGAGTGAGAGGGCAAATGTTCGATCAATTCACGCTCGGGATCGAAGAGGAATTTCAAATCGTTGATCCGCAGACACGCGAGTTGCGGTCGCATGTCGCCGAGATTCTCGAAGAAGGCAAGATGCTTCTCGGCGAGCAGATCAAACCGGAAATGATCCAGTCGATGGTGGAAGTGGGCACCGGCATTTGCCGCAACATCCAGGAAGCGCGTGCCGACATCACGCGACTGCGCAGCATCATCGCCGGACTAGCGAAGAAGAACGGACTCGTTATCGTCGCCGCTTCGACGCACCCGATCTCGCGCTGGCAGGACCAGAAGATATTCGACGACGAGCGTTACGAGTTGCTGGTCCAGGAACTCCAAACCGTTGCCCGGTCGTTGTTGATCTTCGGACTGCACGTCCACGTCGGCATGGCGGATCGCGAGCGCGCGATTCACGTCATGAACGCCGCGCGTTATTTCTTGCCGCACGTGCTCGCGCTTTCGACCTCGTCGCCGTTCTGGATGGGCCACAACACGGGACTAAAATCCTATCGAACGGAAGTCTTCAAACAGTTTCCCCGCACCGACATTCCGGACCACTTCGATTCGTACAGCGGTTTCCAGCGTTATGTCGATCTGCTGATCAAAACGGGTTGTATCAACGACGGAAAGAAAATCTGGTGGGACCTGCGCCCGCACCCGTACTTCCCGACGCTGGAGTTTCGTGTTTGCGACATTCCGACGCGCGTTGACGACACGATCGCAATCGCAGCGCTGTTCCAGGCAATCGTGGCGAAATTGAACAGCCTGATCGACAAGAACCTCGGCTTCCGTTTGTACCGGCGCATGTTGATCCAGGAGAACAAGTGGCGCGCCGTGCGTTACGGACTCGATGGAAAAATGATCGATCTTGGTAAGCAGACAGAAGTGCCGGTACGCGATCTCGTGTTGGAGCTACTCGAGTTTGTCGATGACGTCGTTGACGAACTGGGCTCGCGAAACGAGATCAATCACGTTCACACGATCCTCCAGCGTGGCACGTCTGCCGATCGACAGCTTCAGATCTACCGTGAGACAAACGATCTGAAGGCGGTGGTTGACGATCTGATCGAGCTGACGATGGAGAATGTTCCGGAAGTAAAACCGCCGGGAATGCCGTTGCCGACGACGACTACGTCAACGATCTCCAAATAGATAATGTTGCCAGAGCATCCGTGCGGCGACGGCCCGGTACGGACGCCAGCGTTCGGCGATCCGTTCGAGCTCATCGGGCGTGGGTTTTGCTTCGAGACCCCACAATTCCTTCACTGCTACGGCCAACGCCAGGTCACCCGCCGGCCAGATATCAGCACGTCGCATCGCCATCAACAAGTAAACATCGGCGCTCCACGATCCGATTCCTTTGATCTGCGTCAGTCGTTGTCGCGCTTCGTCGTCCGTCATTCGTGAAAGTTTCGCGAGGCTCAGGTCGCCGCGGAGTATCGAGCCGGAAAGATGAATCAAGTACGCGGACTTCTGTCGTGTGACTCCGAGTCCGCGCAGGTGTGATTCACCGAGTGTGACAAAACGTTCAGGCGTGAAGGGATCGATGGCTGATTGCAAGCGCAGCAGCATCGCTTTCGCAGACTTCAACGACACCTGCTGTTCGAGAACGATGTGTACGAGAGTGGAGAATCCGGTGCTGCGTCGCCACATCGGTGGCGCGCCGTGAGTCGCGAGGATCCGCGCCAGCGTCTCATCGCGAGCACTCAGATGCTGCGCGGCCTGGAGCAGGGTTTTCGTCGTTAACGGAGGCACCGCATTAGCGCGTGGCCATGAGCAGGAAGTTCTCGAAAAGTATACGGCCGTCGCGCGACTCGTTTGGATGCTCCCAGCGCGTGCGGTTCTTGTTCCAATCTTCAAACGATTTTTCGAGATGGAACTGGACCGTGTAGATAATCTGCCCGCCGCCGCGTTTCACCATCATCTGGTTGCGACAGAGATACGAAGTCGCCAGTAGTTTGAATCCTTCGGGCACGCGATCGAGCTGGAGGCCGTGATTCTGCCAGACGCGCAGAATGCGTGCATCTCGTGTGGAAATACCGGTTTCGCAATCGACGGCGATGTTGTCGAAGATCGGATCGTCAGGATCGGTAATGCGAACGAAGCGATACTGATACTCCTGCGGGCGGTCAATACGCT
>JAICGQ010000431.1 GCA_025923035.1 Pyrinomonadaceae bacterium
GGAAGTCCGAAGTATCGCAGCGTTTCGCCATGCCGGGAATGTACGACGTCGATCGCTTCCGGCGCTTCAGCGACGATCGCGCGTGTTTGATGTCCCCACGTCATCGGCGGCACGCGGGGAAACCGGGCGAGCTTCATGGTCCATAGTTCTTTTCGATCAGGACAACTCACGGGCGACAACGCACTCAGATCGTCGTCGACGGTGAAAACTTTGATCACGCTTTTCAGACTCTCACGCAACAGCGCGACGCGATAACACAGCGGCTTCGACAAGTCGTCAGAAACAATCAACCAGAGTTGTTCGACAAACGCGCCTCGCGCGCGTTCTCGCGTCCGCGTAAACCACAGCAGTGTCGACGACAGGAACGCGTCAACCGACGAGGGCGCGCTGGAAACCACCGGCCCGGCGACTGCGATTCGCTCGCCTTTCCACCGCACCAGAATGCGTGCATAGCGGCCGGGCTGTCCGGGTCGTGTGCCCGGGCTCAACGCACAACGCTCGATGGTTGTTCTCGGTTGCCGGCCGCGAACGAGTTCGGCCAGACGTTCGCACTGGTTCTGCCGCGCGGCCCGAATAGTGGCAGCGATCGTTTTTGCTGAACTGCGAGGAATGAGCTCGAGACGCGTACGCTCGGCGCCCATTTTCCGCGACGCGTTCAGCAGCAGCGTCTGGCCATCCCACTTCCAATCGAGAATGCGCCAAGTGCGACTCCCTTTTTCAGTCCAGCAGGACAGCAGCAAACGACGATGCGACACAGCGATGTCAATCTCCGTTCGTCGCAGCGACTGGGCTCCACCATGGCTCGACACGAAGAGCCATTCGGCATGTTGTTGAAGGATCTGTTGCAGCACGGCGTGAGGAACCATCGATACAATCCTTGAATTCGAGGTGTTTCATCCCTACTTCTAGCGTGTGCTAACATTTTGGTCAATATGAACAAGGTATATCTCGCAGGGTCAGTCCGAACTCCAATCGGCAAGTTTGGTGGCACGCTGGCGTCTTGGTCAGCCGCGGATCTCGGTGTCGCGGTCGCAAAGGAGAGCCTAAAACGCGCCGGATTGCGTCCGGATCAGATCGCGGAATCGATCTGGGGTTGCGCACGGCAGGCCGGTGGCGGTCCAAACGTCGGACGCCAGATCACGTACCGCGCCGGAGTTCCGGAAACAGTGCCGGCGTACACAGTCAACCAGGCTTGTGGCTCGGGTCTGAAGGCAATCATTCTCGCCGCGCAGGAGATCATGCTCGGCCGCGCCGACGCAGTGCTCGCGGGCGGCACCGAGAGCATGTCGCGCGTTCCGTATTTCGCCGAAGGCGCGCGCTGGGGTATGCGCATGGGGAACATGCAGCTCGTCGACGGTATGTATCGCGACGGTTTCAGTGATCCCTTGTCGGGACTGGTAATGGGTGAAACCGCGGAGAACCTCGCGCGACAGTATGAGATCCCGCGCACCGAGCAGGACGAGTTCGCTTTGCGATCGCAACAGAAAGCGCAGGCGGCAATCGAGTCAGGCAGGTTGGACGAGGAAGTGACGCCGCTCGAAGTCGAAGGCAAAAAAGGCAAGACGATTTTTGCGCGCGACGAACACTATCGCGGCGGAACTACGCTTCAGGATATGGCCAAACTGCCGCCGGTTTTCTCGAAAGACGGCACCGTGACCGCCGGAAACTCTTCGGGAATTACCGATGGCGCGGCCGCTCTCGTCGTTCTCAGCGAAGACGGATTGAAACGATCCGGCGCGACTGCACAAGCGCGCATCGTCGATTACGAGATCACCGGAGTCGCACCGGAGATCATGGGCATTGGACCAGTGCCCGCGATTCGCGCAGTGCTAAAACGACAGCAGCTCACGATGGACCAGATTGACCTGATTGAGTTGAACGAAGCATTTGCCGCGCAAGTGATCGCCTGCGATCGGGAACTCCACTTCCCCGCCGATCGCTTGAACGTCAACGGCGGCGCGATCGCGTTGGGCCATCCGATCGGCTGCACCGGAGTTCGCATCACCACCACGCTGCTTCACGAGATGCAAAAGCGGCAGGCTAAACTCGGACTCGCGACGCTCTGCGTCAGCGGCGGTATGGGCCTCGCACTGCTGCTGGAACGAGTATGAGCGGCGTGCGCGCACACCGCACCACCTTCTTATCGCTTCTCTGCCTGCTCGCGATCGCGTCGTGCCGGACCGGAAGCGAAACTACAACCAGCGAAACTCCCGTCCCCGACACAGTCGTCTCGACCACGCCGCCTTTTCAAACAAAAGAACCCGAGCGTTACTCAGCAGTACGCACGATCACTACTACCACAGCGAACGGCGAAACCGTCGTCAGCACGACCTTGATTGCGCGCGATGGTCCCATGCGCCGCGAGGACTCACCTCAGACACGACTCGCTTACCTCGACTTACCCGAAGGCAGGTTTGTCTTATCCACCGAGCAGAAAACCTACTCCGTTGTGACCCGCGAAGATCGGTCCGGAAGCTTGGAGGCAGAAGACAACTCTCCTGATCTCCTGCTGCACACGGATACGACCAGCACGACGTATCAGGCTCTTGGGGCTGAAACTCTCGACGGTCGCAGCACCCGAAAGTACCGCATCGTTGTTAACAATTCCGGCGCAGAAAACGTCAGCCCTAATGAAACGTTGATGTGGATTGACGACGTGCTAAACATGCCAATTAAGTCCGAAACCAGGTCACCCGCCGGCACGCGCGTCGTCATGGAACTGTCCAACTTTATGCTCGACTTCGATAAACAACTTTTTCAAATACCACCAGACTATAGAAAGGTTGTGTTTACCCCGCGTTAGAAGCAACTCAGGACGCTTCATTGGAATCCCTGACTTCGCCGATAGAAAGGTTTTTTTCGGAATGACAAACAGATTTCTCTACTTCGCATTTGTATTAGCCGCAATTTTCGCGGTCAGCAGGATCGACGGTTTCGCGCAGACTCGCACCCGCAGTTCAGCGCCCGCGCCGGCCGGTCTCATGTCGTCACTGCCAAAGTCGGACGCAGTGGCCCAGATTAAGATGAAGCAACTCTTCAACGAGGCGATGCCGCGCATCCTCGCGAATAATCCCACGCGGATGGCGCAGGTGAATACTTCGGTTGAAAACTTCAAAACGCGGACGGGCCTCGATCCTCGCATGTTCGATGAGGTCGCGTTAGGCGTCAGCTTTACGTTCCCGGGCGAAGGGACGGCGAAAGCGCAGACAGTGGCGCTTGCAAAAGGCGCGTACAGTTCCACGGCGCTGGTTACAGCCGGCAGTCTCGCCGCGCCTGGTAAGTATCGTCAGGAGAAGTACCAGGGCAAGACGATCTACATCTTCACGCTCGATGAAAGCATCAGCGTGCTTGGTGTGCTGGACTTCAGAATCAACGAACTGGCCGTATATCCGCTCGACGCGAACACGCTGGCACTCGGCGATCTCGCTAGTGTTCAGTCTGTGATCGACGTCGCGCGCGCGTCGAAGCGTGGGAATGCGGAACTGATCGCGTTGGCGAGCCGCAATCCGAACGCCGTAATCGGCTTCGGCGCGAACATGTCGCAACAGTTGATCAGCAGCGTCGATCTGATCGGCAATGCGCCGATCGGCGCCGAGCTTGGGAACTTGAAGCAGGTTTATGGCTCGGTCGGAACGACCGAAAAAGATCTGGAACTGTTTCTGGGAGGAAAAGCGGTCAGCCCGCAAGCGGCAAGCAGTCTTAGCAATACGCTGAACGTCTTGAAGGAAGTGGGATCGGCGTTTGTTGGACGCTTGTCTGGGGCGCGGAGAGTTTTCGCGACGAGCGCGTTGACGAATCTCAGGATCGTCGCGGACGCAAACGAACTGCAAATCCGCACCGCCGTTCCCTCAGCAGACATTGGTCCACTGATCGGAAACTAAGCCTGTTCAAAAATCAATATCCGCCTGTTGCTCGCTCCGA
>JAICGQ010000432.1 GCA_025923035.1 Pyrinomonadaceae bacterium
ACGCTCGTTTTGCGATGACCTCCGGATCGACCGCCGAACCAAAGAGCATCCTCTACACCAGCCGCCGACTGCGGCGGCTTAAGTTCACGTTCTCCGACATGTTCGCGCGCGCGGCTCGCGCCTACGGATTGAAGCGCACGTGTCTCTACGTCTTCAGCTCGTTTCAACAAGATGCTTCCCTCACGTCCATGCTGCTCGACGAACCGAAGCTGCCGCCGTATCTTTCAACACTCCAGGCGCCATATCGAGTGCAACAACACCCGGCGATGCGCGCGCTTGCAACGCAATATGGCGCTGCTGCTGTGCGCCTATGGATCCTTACGATTGCAAACCCCGGCGTGCTCTACGCCACGAACCCGTCGACGATCTCAACCTTCCTCGACGAACTGAAAACCAACTGGCTCACGTCTTCCCGACTAGTAAAAGACTGGTACATGAATCGGCAACGATTCGATCGCGCTGTCCGGCGAATCGCGGATCGTCTCGATTCACGCGGCAGCAACGAACGCGTGCGACAAATCGCAACCAGCACTCACCCGGTGCCGATCCAACACTTCGCTCCCGCCGTTCGCGCGTACATCTGCTGGACCGGCGGCTACGTCAGACCCTTCCTCGATCGACTCGAACATCATCTGCCACGCCCGAACTACTTCCTTATCCCGATGTACTCCATGTCGACCGAAACACTCGAAACGGAACCGGTCTTCCGCAACGGCGACGTTTACTTTCTTCCGCTGGCGAACGGCGTTCTCTACGAGTTTATCCACGAACACGCCAACGATGATGCGCAAAACCTCTTGACGCCCTCTCAACTCAACCCCGGCGAAACGTATGCAATGGTCGTCAGCGATGCGTACGGACTACATCGTTATCAAACCGGCGATCTGTTCGATTGCCGCCTGACGCTGAACGATGTTCCCGATCTCGCCTTTTTCCGCCGCCGCGCCCTCGAATACTCATTCGCCGGTGAAAAGGTGACGGCCGAGCAACTGACAATCGTTTACACTTATCTGCAAATCCAGCATTACGCGGCATTCGCCAATGGTTTTTTCACGTGCATGCCTTCCTTATTCCCCGGTCCGCACTACAAATTGATATTTATCAGCGATTCCGAAAACACCCACGACAGCGAAGCGGTCGCAAACGAGTGTGACAACATTCTCAGCACGCTGAACTGCGAATACAAAAACAAACGCGCCAGCGGACTGCTCGCTCCGATCGCTTTCGTACAAACTAACGCAGCCGAGTTCGCCGCACGCTTCGCCGGCAACTGGGAATCACAATTCAAGTTCCTCCCGCTCTACCGTCACACTTGGGAATCATCCAATGTTCCTCATCTGAACATTTCCAACATGTGCCTGTCTGATAGCAATACGCGCGCAGGCGCGCAAACAACATGTTTGCAATGAATCGCGCTCTGGCCTGCTGCTTGCTGAGCCAAAACCGAAGCCTGTTCGAAAGAACAACTTTCAAGGAGGGGTCATGAAGGACGAACAAGTGCGGGAACTCTTATACCAGATGCTTGAAACCGAAATGGGCGGAGTGCAGGTTTACACGGCCGCGATTCAATGTGCTGAGAACGAGGACCTGAAGGAAGAGTGGGAAGAATATTTAGAACAGACGCAAAATCACGTCACTGTCGTGCAGGAGTGCATGCAGAAACTCGGACTCGATCCGAATGAAGAAACACCGGGACGCGAGGTCGTCCGACACATCGGTGAATCGCTCGTAGCTGCAATCGAGTTGTCGATAGAGGCAGGCGAACCGACCGCGGCACAACTGACGGCGGCGGAGTGTGTCGTCCTCGCCGAGACAAAGGACCATTTGAACTGGCACTTACTCGGCGAAGTAATGAAGAAAGCCAAAGGCGACGTCGCGAAAGCACTCAAAGAAGCGCACGAACAAGTCGAACATGAAGAGGACGAGCACCTCTATCACACGAAGGGTTGGGCGCGCGAACTCTGGATCGAGTCGCTCGGCATGAAGGCAGTATTGCCGCCACCGGAAGAAGTGAAAGACGTGGACACGGCGATCGGCGCCGCACGCGCAGAACAGGCACGTTCGAAGATGCTGTAAACAGTTCTAAACAGTTTGTCGGCGGGTCAAATCAGGGTCGGGTGTGGCTCTGGTTAGGGGGCACGAAAAGAGGCGAGTACGTTGTACCACTCGCCTCTTTTCGTTTTTTGATCCGGCGATCCGTGATATTTTTGGAACCCACGGTACTGATACCAGTGTTAGCCCATAACTCTCTCCCAATAAAACCAGCTAAGGAGAAACCCGAAATGTTCCCCACGCGCGTGGCCCTGCTGTCCGCTCTCGTCCTGTTCTGCTTCTCGCCTGCTCTCTCACAACGACCGGGGCCGCAGTTTTGGCGCAACGGCGATTGCGAACCGTTCGAGCCGCGTACCCGACTCGAAATGATGGATCGGATTCAAGGCGACGTGATCATCAAGGGATTCACGCGCATCACGACCGTCGAGGTACGCGGCGTTCGCATCGACGCGGTTGAGATGCGACTGGTCGCGAAAAGCGCGTTTCGCTACAAAGGAATCGTTGTGTCGCTGCGCGAGAGTCAGCAGGTCGGCGACAACCAGCAGCGCATCAACGAAAGCCGCGCATTTATCGATTACGACGAGATCGATGCACTGCTCAACGCGATCGACGTGGCGTCTCGCGTCGATGAAACGGCAACGAAGCTCGTCGGCTTCGAAGCGCGCTATCGAACCTCGGGCGATCTCGAGCTTGCCGTCTTTCGTCAAACACGCAGTGGCAATGCCGTCACCTTGAGCACCGGCATTTGCGACCGTGTGACGGCGGCGCTATCACTCGACGAGTTCGCCAAAGTGAAAGCGATGATCCAGGAAGCGAAGGGCCGTCTCGACGAAATCAAGTAATGCGGGCGCGCACGTGCGCCTTAGTCGACGACTCGGATCCTCGCTTCAGCGCCGTTCGTCCGAATCTCCGGGACGTACATCGCATGGCCCAACACGGGCAGCCCGTGAAACGTTCCCGGAGCTTCAGCCCTCAGCTCGTAACTAAGCTGCCACACACCTTCCGGCAGACGATCAATGAACAAAGCGACCTTACGATCGCGCAGCTCCTGATAAACCCAACGCGAGCGTCCCGTGAAGTCGTCCTTCGACGTGAAATTCATCAACGTCGCGTTCATGTCGGTCAACGCTCCCGACTTCAGTTCGCGAACGTAAAGATTGCCGCCGCTGCGGAGCTGTACTGCTTCGAGTCCCGCAGGTTTGAGGTCTTCGAATAACAGGTATTCGTAGTTGTTCTTCGCTTCAACCGTCAGCACCACTTCGACACGTTCGCCGCTCTTCACGGTCTCGCCGTCATTCAACGGCACGCGTTCAGAAACGATTCCCTTCAACAACGTCGGCTGGTTCACCAGTTTGAAATACTGACGGCGCACGAATATTTCGTTTCCGGCGGGCTTAAGCGGTTCTTCCAGACTGAAGAATTCCGCTTCGGCTGAGAAGTAGAGCGGTCCCACGCCATTCTTTCGCACGATGCTGACTTCGTTCTGTCCATCGCGAATCAGCTCGCGCGGAACGGCAAAACGAGTCGGCGCGCTGAGTGCCTCGGCGGCCGTGATCTGCCGCGTTGCGATGGGCGAACCGTTAACGAGTACTTGATAACCGACCACCGGTTGCAATTCACCACTCGTGCGCAGGTAGTCGTTCAGTGTCAGCACCACGATTGCGGTGTCGCGCGTGTTGCTCCACTGCGCGCCGCGCCGGTTCTTCACCAGCCAATTCGTCACCGGCTCGATCAGTTTGTTCTTCGGATCGATAGCCAGCAACGCGCGCAACACAAACGACGTTGATTCCACGCCACCATCTGACCAGCGCCAGTAGATCCCGTCCTGGCCCCAATGCGCAGTGCCAATCACAGACGGATCCGACGAC
>JAICGQ010000433.1 GCA_025923035.1 Pyrinomonadaceae bacterium
ACACCAGCGACACAACCATCGCGATTTTCAGACCCGCCATGCCTGTTGGCGTTAGTAGTTGATCGTAAAAACCCCACGGAAAAAACTTCATTGCCCCCGTGGGTCGCATGATGGTCACCGGAAGCGCGCCGAGAGCGGAGAATGAAGTGGCGAGGACGGAGATCAGAAAAGTTCCGTGGACGATGGAACGCACGACGCCCAAGGCAACGGCGCTCTTTGGCACGACGCGGTTTATAAATCCTTGCGCCACGATTCTATGAAGTTGTCGTAGTTGGAATAAGTTCCGCCTTCCCAGCGATACATATCGAGTCGAATCGCTTTCAGACGTTGCGGAGACGTGGCGGGGAGTCGATCGTTGTAGAGACGTCCCCACGTTTCGAGAAGATCGGGAATGCGCGCGCCGGGTGGCAGGTTTTCAACGCCTCCCGCGTTGCTGATCATTTCGGCATTTGCGGGATGGACCGACGCGAGTTTAAAGCTCTGGTTGCCGATCGTCGCGTTCACCATGGTCCAGGTGCGACTGAACAACGCGTTCGTCAATTCGATTGGACGAACGTCGATCGTCTCGCCGGAAACTGTTTCGCCGCGCAGGATGCAGTAACTGCGACCGCGTTCGAGATCGCCGCCGGCCATCATCACGTTCCACGCGGCGATCGGATACAGATTACGAACTGTCGCGAACGACCAGAGCAGCGGCAGAAAGATCGCGGCCGTGAGAAGCGCGTACTTGAAGATCAACGTCCGCGGTAAGCTCCCGTCATTTGGCGGTGAGAAGTTTGTAGTTTTGGAAGTTATCAAGGATTCGTTCCACGCTGCGCGTGGCATTATCGAGCGCGACTTCGTATCGAGCGACGATATCGTCTGCGATCTGGCCCACATTTTTGCCTTGCTCGAGTCCTTTCCAGACGACCATCGCCGTTTCGTTCAGTTGAAAATATTTTTTGGTATTCAGATCGACGAGAATCCCCTCACCGCCGTCAAAATCGGTAACTACTACATGTTTGCCAGGAATTAGATTATTGGAGTTCATGATTTTGTCAGTTCGAGTAATTCGTAGGGCTGTTTGGCCCATCGCTCCGCCACCTCCCGCACGTAATCGGTAGCGAGCTTCTGTTTCGTATCGGTATCAGGGACGAATCCACGCGTCCCTGATACCTCTTTTGCATAGATCCGGCTTCCGCTTGCGATCCTTTCCAACTCCTCGGGCGAAGGGCGCACGTTGAAAAAGTTCAAGACGCTGCTGATAACGGGTAAGGACAGTTGGTTGTAATTAAGCAACAGACCAGTGGCGTTCGCAAGGCTGTGCGCGGTGGCGAAGAAGCTGCCGATGCTGCGCGCGCAGCGTTCTTCGAGCTGCATTTCAGCGACCTGCGCCGGTGATGTGCCGGTGATGTGCGCCAGGATGCGATGGTCCTCATCGAGCAGCCACGCGGGCGGATTCGACACGTTCGAGACGATCGTTTCGACCGGATCGCGATAAAGAAATACCCACGGCACGCGCGGCCAGATGCGTCGAATGCGTTCGAGCTGCGACACGCTGCAACAGGCAAACTTGATGAAGAGTCGTCGCTGGCCTTCGTGTTGCGCGAGCGCATTCACAACAGCCCTCAACAGCACCGAATAAAGAGTTTCTTTTACCGGATCATCCGCATCTGTGATGAACCGGGCGACGAGTTTGTCGACTGCACTTGGTTCGGAAAGAACGATCGAATCGTCGAGCGCTCGGCAGGCATTTGCGAGTAGTGTCGAACCGCAACGTGAGGAGTGAAAGATAAACCCGGCCGGCTCGACGCGCCGCAACGCTTTGTCGATCTGCAACAGCGCGTCGAACTCCGTGAATCTTTCTACTCGCTCGGGATGCTCAGCGCGAACGCGATCGACAGTCTGCTGGAAAAACGGCTCGGTGAAACTCACGTCCGCCATCTGCATCCACAACAGACCCGGACGCCCATCGACGACGACGGCATCAACCGGCATCCATCCGCGATCAATCCCTCTTTCGATCATTGGCGCCGACCACGGATCGATACCAATTCCGGTTCGGGAGCGCTGCGCCACGGCACCTTGCCAAAGCTCTGCAGACAGAACAAACACGGTGAGCCGGTGAACAGGTCCGGCTTCACGCCTTGTGCGCGCAACGCGGCGAGCGCAGCTTTTCTGTTTTGCAACTGGAGCGATGCAAGTTCTTTCAACTTCGCAAACGCAGACGCGAACGGTTCGACATTCAAATCGGCGACCACGTCTGCTTCTTCATCGGCGCCGCGAAAACCCGAAAGATTGCAGCACAGCGATAGTCGCCCGCGATAGTCGACGTTCATGCTTGTACCCGCCAACGGCGAACACGGTGCGTTCTCTTCGTCGATGTTGTAATAACCGACGTCGACGCCGATGCTCATCTTGAAGATGCGCGCGAGAATCGCCACCTCTTCCTCGACGATGCGTTGCTCGTCGAGGCTCAATGATGATTCGTCAGCCACCGCCGTCGACGTCGGCATCACGTGAACGAAGTTCAACGCGGCGGCGCCCAGGCGCGCGGCGAACATCGCGATCTGTTCGAGCTGGTCCATGAGGTCACGTCGCACTGTAACTTTCAGAGCGAAAGGGAGGTCCGACATGTAGCAACGTGAGAAAGCACGCACGAGGCGATCGAACGATCCGTTGCCGCGCCAGCGATCGTGTGTCTCTCGCGTGATGCCGTCGAGACTGAACGCTACGTGCGAGATCGAATGGCGGTTCGCGACAATTGCGGGCCAAACGCGTTCGAAGTGCCAGCCGTTGGTGACGAAGCTTGAGGTCATTCCGGCGCCGGCGACTGTTTCGAGTGTCGCTGCGAAATCGGGATGAAGCGTTGGTTCACCGCCCGTGAAGTTGATCTTCGTGACGTTCGCCACGTCGCGCGCTTCGCCGATCACACGTCGCAGGAGTTCGACGGGAAAGAACTCAGCCCGGGAGTTGTAAAGATTCTCCTCGGAGCGGAAGCAATAGCTGCAATGGAGGTTGCAGATGTTAGCCAGTTCGACACTGAGACGCTGTGGTCCATAGCGCCCTGGTGCGCCGTCGTCGCTGAACGTGGCATCGGTCTGCATTTGGTTTCGCCTTAGATGCCCCTTAGCTGGTGGCCCAACAACTCCGCGGCGCGCGTGGGTTGGAGCAGGTCGCCGCCCGCCGCGAGGTCGAATGCGGTCACTTGTCGCGCCAGCCGCGAAAGCAAATCGAGATTGGCGCCCGCGACGTTGGTGTCGTACGTGGCCCACGGACACGCGCGGATCAGCCGGGTCATCGTTTCCGCCTGCGACAACTGAACGAGGCGCGTCTCCTGTTCGCCGCTGATCGACGTAAACAGCAACCACCGCGGCCGAACCTGCGACACCCGCGCCGACGAAAACACACCCGCGGGCTCAAAGATGTTCTTGAATCTCTCGGCCGCAACCTGCCGCATCGCGAAAAAACTACGAAAACCGCGGGCCTCAACCCCGTCTTCGTTAACGCTCAACAGCACTTCGTCGTCCGAAAGATACGGCCAACCGGCTGTTGCGAGTTGAAACGTCAACGTCGATTTCCCGCTTCCGGACGGGCCAATTATCAATACGCCTTCGCGACTCTGCGGCTCAACTACCCCCGCACCGTGCACCTCAAACAACCCAAACCGCCGCAGCGCCGCGCAAACGGCGAACGAAGTGACGCGCGCCAACTCCGCCTCGACACTCTCCGGAACCTGCTTCAGCCAAACATCCACTCGCACCGGGACATGATGACGCAAATGCATCAACGAATTGCCGAACTGCAAATAGTAACCGCCGGCATCGGTGTAACAACGGCCGCCCGCGGCAATGTCAAACCGGTTCAAGTCGGGAGGAATGTCCGGCCCAGGCTCATTCGCGAAGAACTTAATCTCAATGTCTGC
>JAICGQ010000434.1 GCA_025923035.1 Pyrinomonadaceae bacterium
AACGGAGATAAGAATCATGTCAGCGCAAAAAAGACTTTCGCAGCTATCCATCGCCGCAGTCGCCCTCTTAGTCGTCGCCGTACCGGGTTTCGCACAGAGTGAAAAGGACAGTGTTGCCAGCGTGAGTGACACCAGCGCCATCGTGGCTGTGAACCGCGAGAACGTGACGCGTGAGTCGCGAGTGGAAGAGAAGCGCGTCGCCGACGCTGACACGAATACAAAAGCTCCGAAGTTTTCGGCGACTATGTTTGTGAAAGCCGCTGTCGAGGCGCCGGCCGCGACTGCGAAGACGTCGGTTTCGTTTCAGCCGTTAGCGGATCGTTTCGAGCGGAAAGAGTCGCGGCCGGTGAATGGCGTCACCTTCGTCGCGTCGCGCGGACAAACGCTTCCTGAGTAAATTGTTTTGGATCGTCAAGAGTTGGATGTGGATGAATTAAGGAGTATTGAAATGCAAAGCGTTGCCACACTGAACCAGAAAATGATTAACGAGCGCAGCCGGGCACTCAACAACGCAGCTCAACGTTTGGTGGTGAGGTTGTTCGGCTGCTGGCAGCACGAACTCACGCGGCCCTTCACGCGCAGTGGCCAGACGTATCGAGTTTGCGTCAAGTGTGGTCTCTCGCGAGACTTCAACCTGAGCACCTGGGAAACGCACGGCGCGTCCTACACGCAACGCCCGAGTTCGCTTTTGGAAAACTGATTTCGATTTATTTTCCATGTGTTTCCCATTTGCGGGAGGTCAGTTAGAATTGCCCGCCATATGGAACAACGCCGAACTCTTTACAACCCGATCGAACCCTACGACAGCGGTCATATTTCAGTCTCCGACATACATCAGCTCTATTACGAACAGTGCGGGAACCCGAACGGCAAACCGGTCGTGTTTCTGCACGGTGGTCCAGGCGCGGGCCTGACGCCGGAGTATCGACGCTTCTTCGATCCGGAAGCCTACCGCATCATCCTCTTCGAACAACGCGGCGCAGGCCGCAGCCGTCCGCACGCATCGCTCGACGACAACACGACATGGCACCTCGTCAGCGACATCGAGCACATCCGCGAACACTTCGGCATCGATCAGTGGCTCGTGTTCGGCGGTTCGTGGGGTAGCACGCTCTCACTCGCTTACGCGGTGAGGCATCCGGAAAGAGTGAGCGGCCTGGTCCTGCGCGGAATTTTCCTCGGCCGGCGAAACGAGACGGTTTGGTTGTATGAAGACGGCCAGGGCGCGAGTGCCATCTTTCCCGATACGTGGGAACAATTCGTTAGAGCAATTCCGGAATCAGAGCGCGCAGATATGATCGCCGCTTACTATCGTCTCTTGACGAGCGACGATGCCGCGGTGCGTGCTAAAACAGCGCGCGCCTGGTCGTTGTGGGAAGCCAGCGCGTTAAAACTCATTCCGGATCAGAAGCTGATCGACGAGTTCACCGAGCCTGAAACAGCGATCGCGATCGCGCGAATCGAGTGTCACTACTTCATGAACAACTGCTTCTTCGAGACGGACAACTTCCTGATCGAAAACGTCGATCGCATTCGTCATATTCCGTCAGTGATCGTCCACGGACGCTACGACGTCATTTGTGCGCTGCGAAACGCATGGGACCTGCATCGCGCGTGGCCCGAAGCGAAGCTCGAGATCATTCCCGACGCCGGCCATTCAGTTCTCGAACCCGGCATCACCGACGCACTCGTTAGAGCGACCGACAGTTTTCGTTAAACGAGTCACCTCGCGGATTGCGTCGAACCCGCAGCCGTGGCGCTGTTCCATGGTGGTGGCGTCACGCCAAGCAGGTTGCGCACGAAGAAGTCGTACTGTTTGTGCGCTCCATACGCCGCGTAACGATCGCCGCGCCCGGCGCCGTGATTCGCACCCGGGATCACCAGCAGGTCAAAATTCTTGTTCGCCCTGATTAAGCGATGGACCACCTGCATCGTCGACGACGGATCGTCGCGTTGAATGACGTCACAGCGTTGTCAAAACGGAGTTGGGCCAGCGAGAGATCCTGCGGCTTGTAGGTCGTTGCGTTTAGTTTGGAAAGGGAAGCCGCGATCTTCGCGTGATCGAATGCGGGCTGTTTCTTGAGCGTATCGGCGTCGAAGATCACAAACTCATTCGCGCCACGCGAAAGTTTGCGATACCAGAAGCGATGCGTAGTTCCAATCCACGTCGGCGTCCCGGCCATATCGATCGCCGCCGCCTCATACTTCGCCCGCAACCCATTCGCCCGTTCGTAATCCGCCGCCGTGCCTTGTGCGTAGACGAGCGGGGTGAAACAGACACAAATCAAGAAAAGAATCGCACTTGTTTTCATGAGTTCCTCACTTAATCGCGATGGGATTGACGATCGCCTGCACGGCGCCGCTGATGCGCGTTGGGCCAAGGGTGAAGAGGAATTCCCACGCCTGGTCCTTGACCATCTCTTCCGTGTTGATGTTCTCCAGTATGTGAATGCCGTTGAGCGGGATCAGTATCTGGTGGACCTCGAAAACACCGGCGTCCTTTTCGAACGGTATCACTTCAAAACTCCATGTGTCTGAACCGGCGATCGCGATTCCCAACGACGCGAGATAGCGAGCTCCGTCGCGGCCTAATCCTGGAGCGACTGAGCCGAAACGTTTGTTGTCTTTGCCAAGCAGTTTTAGCCAGCCGGTGTAAAACAGCACGACGTCGCCCTTTTCGATCGACTTGATCCCCTGGCGCTTCATCGCGCCTTCGATTTCTGGGCGATTGAAAGCGGTGCCTTCTTTGACGATGTCGGTGTTGAAGTATCCGGCCATGTCGAGCAGCACGCCGCGCGTTGCAATCGCGGGAACGTTCTCGATCCCGAGTTTCTTCAGACCGTCGGTGAAGGCGAAGTCGATGCCGCGGTTACAGTTGTAATAGAGATTGTCGACGCCGATATGGCCCAGACCGTCAAGTTGGCTGCCGACCCCGGCCCATCCGTTGATCATGTCGTCGTTGTAGGTCGTTTTGGTTGGACCAAGTGTCGTGCCGGCGTTCTGACCGGGTTGCACGACGGTGATGGCGAAGGTGCGTGGCGGATACGCGGGCGTGTCTTTATTCGTTTCAACGCCGAGTCGATAAGCCTTGCCTTTCGTGACCAGCTTCGTGGCGGCAAGCGTCTTTTCCGGCGTGATGTGATTGACGTTGCCGATCTGATCGGTTGGCCCAAACTTCGACGCCGTCAGGCATGGTCCCTGGGCGTATGTGTCGACTGTGACGAGAACGATCACACAGACGACCGCCAGTCTGATAAAAACATTCATTTATTAGCCTCCCTGGGATAAATTACATTAAGAGCGATGCAAACGATTGGTCCAGCTAATCAGCCGCAGCGGTCTTCGAGTCGTTGGCGTGTGCTTAAAGTCGCACTTCTATTATGCCTGACCGTGGTCGCAATACCGATCCTGTTCCTGCTGGTTCTGAACAACCTTCCGGCGCGCCAGTTTGCCTCGACCGCATCACCTGACAAGACCTACACGGTTAATCTGCGCGGAAGAAAGTCGAGCCCGCGTTATAAATTCGTCATGCACTCGGTTTATTTCGATCTGTACAGGCGCGGCGACCGAGTGCTGCGAGGACAACTGTTGCACGATGGAGACTCGTTCGATCCCGGGTTCGAGGATCTTTATCCCATCCACACCTGGCTAAACAATTCAACCCTCATGTTTCATGACGGGAAAATGGCGGACCAGCCGGACTCTATCAGCATCGTCAACGAGGCGTCGAAACCGATCAAATTCTTGCAGATCGAGATCAATGCAGTTGAGCTGTTTCTCTTGTTTGACCACAGCCGGCAAGCCCGAGCGACGCTGTCTTTTCGGCCACAGAGAGATGATGGCTGGATCACGGTCGAGGGAGAGTTCGAGGACGGAACGCCGAT
>JAICGQ010000435.1 GCA_025923035.1 Pyrinomonadaceae bacterium
ATCGTGACGGTGAGTGCGCTGGTTTTCAGTTCACAGGCTGAAAACGTGGGTTTGCGCGGCGAGTACGTTGAGGTGAGGACGGCGAGCGTTTTTGCCGGCGCCTGTCACTACAACGGCGAAGTCGTCACCACCGGCCGCGACGCGTTGATGGCCTGGAACGTTACCTCCGGAAAATGGCAGAACGTCGATCTCACCGGTGTTCGCGCCATGGCGATCGTTAATTCAAGCTCCAATCTCGCCGAAGCAAACGCTGCCCGGCAATCGGAAGTGATCATCGACTCGACCGCCACTCGCGCACAGGCACAAGCGATGTTGAGCGCACTGAAAGAGAAGTACGCGTCTTCGCTGGGTCAGATCGTCGAAGTGCGGAACGCGCCAGTCACGTTCGAACACAAAGACCGAAGCTACACGGTTAAAGCGGACGACGCGACGATCAACGTCGAGGCAATGCCGAACGACCTCTGCTGCAAGATGCCGAACCTGGTTTGGTACAAGCCGCTGGTAGGGATCGAAAACCGGAAAGTCGGCTACACGATCAACGCGTCGTACGGCGGTCGCAAAGTAAGCGATCCGTGGAGCCGCTCGGGCGAGAACAGCGCGTTCTACGGCGTCTTCGCTTTGTAACGCTCGGCGCGATAAATCTCCGAACCTTCAATCGCTTCAAAAACCTTCTTGAGGGGCTTGAATTCCTTCTCCAGGAGAAGAATGAAAGCCGGAAGGCTGACCTGTTCTGCTAACTTGGCGACCAATCGCTGATCGACTTCATCTCCGTCAGTGCCAAACCGCTGTACCCGTTCGACGATAATTCCGAGCACGTAAAAAGGTTCCTGCGGAAAGTGCTGTACGACTTTCTGGACCAGGTGGGCCATCGCCACGTCCGGATGGTTGCTGAGCTGGTCCTGTAGTTTCCTAACGACGTCAGGCTCGACGCCGTGCGGTTTGAAGTCATCTTTGACGCTGATGACGTTTCGTTCCTGCTGGGCCAATTCCGCTTCCTTGTAGTAATCGGCAACACGCTGCCGGTATTGTGCGGCTTCTTCGCGTCGTTTGCGGGCGCTGAGGAAGTTATAGATCAGCTCGCATCCGGCCGGTATCGAACCTGCTTCCTTCGCCATCACCTGTTCGATCTTGCTAATGCCTGCTTCATCGCCTTGCTCGAGCAGCGCTTCGCCGATGCTGTAGACGGCGCCCGCGTGTTCGGGATCGACAGCGACAATCTCTTCAAACAACGGCAGCGCCGCCGCACAGCCTTGAGTCAGGCGCAAGATTCGCGCGCGTTCCCAACGCTCTTCGATCGTCAACTCTTCTGACTTCGCTTTCTCTTCGAGTGCCGCCAACTTCTTTTCCATTTCACCGACGGACTTCCGGCGCTCCCGCCAGCTTTCGGCAACAGCCTCGCGCCACAAGCGATTTTTGCTGGCGACAAATTCCGGCGGCACGGATGGCAGGAAATATTCATCGCCCCAGTGGTCGTCAGCTTTAAGAAACGGTTCCAGATCTTCGGTGGTGCGAATGTCCGGATAACCGATCGCTTCGAGGCGTTCGCCGAGCGCCGGATGCGTGTCAACGTAACTGTGCTTGCGAGTTAACGATTCCGAGAACCAGGTTTGTGCTTTCTCGGGCGCGAGTGGTTGTCGCAGCGCGGAGAGCATTTCCGTGAATGTTTCCTTCGGCACATCAACTTCCTTACCTGCGCGTTCGAAAAACGAGGGCCAGAATTCCTCCGAGACCAACCTGTCGCGCAACTCCAGTTTGATCAGCATGCCGGCAGTTTTCTCTTTCCCACACAACTGCACGGACGTCTGATCCGCCTCATACTCTCGCGCCCGCGCCAGCACAAAAGAGTAGGCGGTGAAGTAAGGCGCGTACCAGTTAAAGAACGATTCGAAGATTCCGGATCCAAAACGTTGTTCGAGATGCAGCCGCAGCAACACCTGCTCCCACGTTTGGCGCACGCGATAGATCCACGCCGAAAACGCGCTGTGTTTACCCGACAGATGGCCAAACTCGTGCGCGATCACGGCGCGCACTTCGTCGGCAGACAATCCGCGCAGCAGCGGCAAACCGACGATCAGATAGTTTTCATGCCAACCAAACATTCCGAGCAACGGACGCTGCACGATCGCGGCGTTGAATTCGTCAGTCAGCAGCAGTTTGTGAAGCTTTGGTCCGGACGTCGCCTCGCGTGTGCTCTTGGCGAGATCGAATAATCGCGGCGCATCCTCGTAACGCAACTCGTGTCCGTCTGGTTCAGGAAACTCGACCCACAACGACCGCAACACGACCGCCGCGAGGCCCAGCGGGATGAGCAGAATCTTGATGATCACCCAGTTCACTCTAACGGAATAGATGACCGCACCGACGAGGGCTGCAATCACAACCACTATCCCGATGAGAAAAACGTAACCAAGCGCTGCGAGAAGCGCGACGCGCAACTTGTACGCGCCCGGGTTGTCGCGCGCGTAGTCTTCCAGGCGATTGACGAGGTCTGAAAATTCTTTCTCTTCCATTTTTATGCTATAAGCCGTCCGCTCGTGAGAGTTAATGATGAACCACTCTGAACCAACTGAGGTGCCGATGCGACGTCACTGGCTTGTCTTCATAACTGTCATCCTTATAACCACACCGGCCATAGTTGCGCAAACAAAAATTCCCGATCTGCGCCAGACCGCTTTGAAGTCCGCCACACCTTCGGATGAGATCGTCCGCGTCGACATAAACAACGACGGCAAACCAGACATTCTCGAACGCTGGTGGAACGGCAAACGCGTGCGCTGGCTCGACGAAAACGGCGACATGCTGCCGACTGACACTCGCGGCGATCAGGTCGGCGACGTCATGCAGATCGACAAGAACGGCGACGGCCTTTACGACAGCGCACTCGACATCAGCATCAAGTGGGCCGACAACGACGGCGATGGTCGAGCCGATCTTCAGGCGTTCGTCACCCACGGACGCGAATGGGCCAACGGCAAGTGGAACGCCGGCGAGTCGCATTGGATGGTTTACATCGACGTCGAAAAAGACGGCGTGCTCGGCTGGATCGACTGGGAAAAGTATGACTTCGGCAACGACAACTGGGGCTATACCGGAATGACCGACTGGTTGCCCGATTACAACGGCGACTCGGTGTTTCTCAAGATCCATCGTCCGCCGCAGTCGCTGCCTGACCCGCGTCTGAATTGGGAAAACCCGTTTGCTTTCTACGATTTCGATAACGACGGCGCAACCGAAATGGCCATGCGCTGGCTCGATCCCGTTCCCGGCGTAGACGAGAAAGGCATGACGAATCTTTCCGGGGTGCTCAGCGAAGCGTTCACGACGTTCGACCTCGACAACGATTCCACGCAGGGGAACGAAACCGATTACGACATGTCGCTGCGGGGCGCCGGTGGACCCGGTATTCCGTATCGCTCGATGGTCCACAAGTATCCGGCGCTGAAGGGCAATCCGAAGTTCGACGGCTGCTTCGAATGGAACAACTGGCGGCAGATCGATGAGCTGATGTACATGCCGCACGACAAGAGTTACGACGCGTTCTTCACCGCCGGTTGGACCACGATGTATTTCGTGTTTGACGAAGATGACGACGATCATCGTTGGGAACGCGTCGAGATGTATTACCCGATGCACGGCTTTGGTGGTCCAAAGGAGATCGATCTGTATTCGACGAAGCGCTGGCGTCGCAGCAACTACGCGGAGCTCGAGATGGTCGCGGAAGGTCAACGGCCGGGAATCGCCGGTCATCCGCAGGCTGATTCGCTCGGCGACCGCGGCGAGTTTGACGAAGACAATTCCGGCGGCGGGAAACTTTACGTCGGCGTGTTTGATCGCAAGTTGCACCTGGCGGGTGCGGAGTGGGGCGCCTGGAC
>JAICGQ010000436.1 GCA_025923035.1 Pyrinomonadaceae bacterium
CAGCAACTTAACCTGACTCCCGAACAGCGTCAGCAAATTCGCCGGATCGTCCAGGACATGCGGGAAGAGCGCCAGGCGACAAATTTTCGCCTGCGTGAGGCAAACCAGGCTCTGGATCGTGCGCTGGACGCGGATCCGATCGACGAGAACGTGGTCGAGCAACGTATCAACGAAGTCGCCGCCGCCCAGGCCGCGCAGACGCGCATGCGCGCCCACCTGGAAATGCGAATTCGCCGGCTGCTTAATCCCGATCAGATCGCGACGTTGCGCCGGTTGCGCCTGCAACTTCGCGACATAATCAACCCACCGCGCCCAAATGCTCCAAATGATCCGCGCCGCCCCAACGTTGACGCATTTCGTCCAACCCCACGGCGGCCGTAGACCCCGTTTTCGGGAACGCGGGTTAAAAGAATTACTGCCTTGACGCCTCACATACAATTTGCGCATGATAGGCCGCTCTTTCTATAAGACTGGCTACATCGCTCTCCATGAACTTCGCAACGCGCTCGCTGCTTGAGCTGCAGGAGACAACGCTGCTGGCCGCGCGCGCATTTCGCGGTGTTTTCAAGCGGCCCCGTTACATTCAGGAAACCATCGATCAGATGGACGCCATTGGCGTCGGTTCTCTAACCATCATCATCCTGACGGGTTTCTTTACGGGTGGCGTGCTGACGGTGCAGACGTTTCCCACGCTCAAGGCATACGGTGCGCAATCACAAACCGGTTACCTCGTCGCGGTCTCGCTGGTCCGCGAGTTAGGACCCGTTTTGTGCGCCCTGATGGTCACCGGACGCGTCGGCTCCGCTATCTCCGCGGAACTCGGATCGATGGTCGTCTCGCAACAGATCGACGCGATGCGCGCGCTCGGCACCGACCCGATCCGCAAGCTTGTCTGGCCGCGTTTGTTTGCGTTACTCGTGAGCCTGCCATTGCTGACGGTGCTCGCGGACGTGCTGGGGATTTTCGGTGGCTGGGTCACGGCCGTGGCCCTCTATTCGGTGTCGTCGAGCGTGTTTATCTCCGCCGTGCGCGACGGCATCACGACTGACGACCTGATCGGCGGCGTGGTGAAACCAATCGTCTTTTCACTGATTATCGGCGCCATTGCGTGCCGGCAGGGGCTTAGCACCGAGGGGGGAACTGTGGGCGTAGGACGCTCCACCACGCGGGCAGTAGTTATGGCCTCCATCGTTGTGATTATCGCCGACTACTTCCTCGCTAAAGCGCTTCAGGTTATTCTAGGCACAACCTGAAAATCCTGGCTGCTCCAGAACATGGCGACAACTGAAATACACACGACCGCACCCACTGTCAGCGAAAACGCAGTGGAATCGACCTTTTTCGAAGTTGACGATCGCGATCGCGCGATTCCGGCAATCGAGTTTCGCGACGTCGTGCTCTCCTTCGACGATCGCGTCATCCTCGATAACCTGAGCTTCAAGGTCATGAAGGGCGAGACCAAGATCATTCTCGGCGGCTCCGGCGGCGGAAAGTCAACCATCATCAAGCTCGTTCTCGGACTGCTGAAACCCGACTCGGGCCAGGTGCTCGTCGACGGCGAAGACATAACCTTTTACAGCGAAGATCAGATGATGCGCGTGCGCAAGAAGATCGGAATGGTCTTCCAGGAAGGCGCACTCTTCGATTCCCTTTCCGTGTACGACAACGTCGCCTATCGCTTGCACGAACAGGGCGTGCCGGAAGACGAAGTCGAACCTGAAGTTCGCCGCATGCTGCGGTTCGTAAATCTCGAAGACGCGATCGACAAGATGCCGATCGAACTCTCAGGCGGTATGCGACGTCGCGTCGGTATCGCACGGGCCCTAATCGGCGATCCGAAGATCGTGCTGTTCGACGAGCCGACCGCTGGTCTCGATCCGCCGACCGCCCGCACCATTTGCGAACTCGCAATGAAACTGCGCGATCTCGAAGACGTTTCGTCAATCTTCGTAACGCACGAGATGAATAACCTGCATTACATCTGTTCCGAGTACGCGGTGGTTGACGACGACGGCAAGGTCGTTTTCGAACGTGAAGGAGAACGGCTCTGCCTCATCAACAGTAAAGTCATGATGATGAGGACCGGGAAAGTGATTTTCAGCGGCACAGACGAAGCTTTACGCCGATCGGAAGATCCTTACATCCAGAGATTTCTCCGCGGCCATTAATCGCACCGGCAGTTTAAAGAAGGGACAAGGGATCAATGCCTCCATCAAAGAAGAACGTCACCCTGAGTCAATTGCGCGTCGGCGTTTTTGTGCTCATAGCGATCGCTGTCCTTGTCTTCCTGGTGCTCAACGCATCCGGCGATATCAACCCGTTCAGCCAAAAACTGCATTTGAAAGCTCGGTTTGCTGACGCGAATGGTTTGCGAGAAGGATCCGAAGTGCGTTTGGCTGGTGTGCGGGTGGGAAAGGTGGAGCGGATTGTGTTGTTGGAACCGTCGACTGATACGACGGCGCCGCGCGTTGAAGCGCAGCTGACCATCGACGCTCAGATTGATGGCAAGCCCGCGAATGAACGCATTCGCACTGATTCACAGGCTCAACAAGGTTCACCCAGCCTGCTCGGAAACGAGATGCTCATCAACATCACGCCAGGTACCTCGATGGGCCAACCGATCTCGGATGGCGCAGTGTTGCCTTCGTCGTCGTCAAATACAGTTAACGACTTCGCGACTTCCGGCACCGAGCTGGCCCAACGACTCAGCAAACTTTCAGACGAGATCGGATTGATCGTCAAAGACGTAAGAGATGGTAGAGGCACCGTCGGTCGCCTCTTCACCGACGAGGCCATCTACAACAACCTCAACGCCACCATTCGCGAGACTGAAGATGTGATGCGGCAGGTGCGTTCGGGCGACGGCTCGGCAGGAAGGTTCATCAACGACCCTGCCCTCTATAACAACGCGAATGAGATTGCCATTCAACTTCGCGCTATTGCCGAAGACATTCGCGCGGGACGCGGCACCGCCGGCAAGTTGATTACCGACGACGAACTCTACAACCGCATCAACCGCACCGCCGATCGTCTCGATAAGTCAGTGGACCAGATTAATAACATGATCGCCGAGATCAACGCCGGTCGCGGCACGCTCGGCAAACTCATCCACGACGAACAGATTTACAACGACGCCCGCGCGGCGATAGCTCGCTTCAACACCACCGCCGAACGCATCGACAACCTGGTGGCCGCCGCCCAACGCGGCGAAGGCACCGTCGGCAAACTCCTGAACGACGACTCGCTCTACTCGAACGTCAACCAACTCTCCTCCGAGGGCGTGAAAATGCTCTACGACTTCCGCCAGAACCCGAAGAAGTATTTGACGATCAAGTTCGAGCTGTTTTAGGCGCTTTCGCGAAACAAAAACCGGGTTTCTCACATAAACAGTGAGCCAGAAAAGTAGACTCTGAGCACTTTTCTGCGCCTCGCAAACTGTTTAGCCCCGGAGTTTCGCGATGAGCTCACCTCCCGAACTAAGACAAGACGCCTTCATTAGCTACACACACGCCAATAACCGGCCGATTTATGACAACAGCACGGGTTGGGTTGATAACTTCCACCGGCATCTGGAAGTGCAACTCGGTGAGGCGATTGGCCGAGACGTGATGATCTGGCGAGATGCGCAACTCTCAGGAAACGTCCACATTCTCGAGGCCCTACGAAGCAAAATCCAGGAGACTGCCGCGCTGATTACCATCATCTCGCCCGGTTATGTCAGCTCTGAATGGTGCATGAGCGAGTTGCGCGAGTTCTGCGCGCTCGCGGAGCGGACCTACGGACTACACCTCAAAGAGAAATCGCGCATCTTCGTGGTGGTGAAAATACCGCCGGACGGCGACAAGTA
>JAICGQ010000437.1 GCA_025923035.1 Pyrinomonadaceae bacterium
AACGAACAATTCTTTTCGCAATTTGAAAAGGTAGAACAAGTTGGCGAATACAGCCTCTACAAAATCAGGTAAGAAAGCGAAGAAGCAGAAGAAAGCCGCGGTTGAGACGAAGACCGCGCCTCAAGCCCCGGCTGCGACTGCCTTCGCAGGAATCCCGGAGCGCGTCTGGTGGATCAGCGTGATCGTGATCATGCTAATCGCGGCGGTGCTGCGGCTGTACGACCTGAACCTCGTTCCGCTACATCACGATGAAGGCGTCAACGGCAACTTCCTCGTCAGGCTTGTTCGACAGGGTGACTACCAGTACGATCCGCGGAACTATCATGGTCCAACTCTCTACTACTTCGCGGCGCTCGTTCCGTGGATCCTCCGGCTGTTGTTTGGCACCTGGGTCCGCGACCATTACGGATTGACGACGGTAATGATCCGGCTCGTCCCTGCAGTCTTCGGACTCGGGACGATCGGTCTGATCTTCATGCTGCGGCGCCGGCTGGGGACGATCGCGACGTTGTCGGCGGCGTTGTTGTTGGCGGTTTCGCCCGGCGCCGTTTACCTGTCGCGCTACTTCATTCACGAAACGCACTTCGTCTTCTTCACTCTTGGGATCGTTGTCTTCGGTCTGCGCTTTTACGACACGCGCAATCCGACGTGGTTGATACTGGCGAGTGCTTCAGCGGCGCTGCTGTTTGCGACTAAGGAAACATCGCTGATCTCGATGGGCGTGTTGCTGATCGCGTTTGGTCTGACGCACGTTTACCGCCGGCTCTTTCGCAAGGCAGTTGGTCAGCCTTCCGCGAAGAACCGCAGACCCGGAGTGCCGCAGGAAAGTGCGTACAGAAGGTTCATCGACGAGTTTGGGATGACAAACCTGGTGATCGCTAGTGCGATCGCGATCGGCGTGTTCCTGTTTCTCAACGTCCTTTTCTATTCGTCGTTCTTCCGAAACTCCCAGGGCATTTACGACGCGCTGAAGACGTTCGAAGTTTGGAGCAAGACCGGACGGAGAGATCATATTCATCCTCCGTTTCAGTACGTGATTTGGTTGGTCCGTCAGGAGTCGCCGCTGTTGTTTCTTGGCGCGATAGGCGCTCTTCTTGTTGTCTTCAAACCGAAGAATTCGCTGGCGTTGTTTACGGCGCTGTGGTCGTTTGGGATTATCGCGGCGTATTCGTTGATTCCCTATAAGACGCCGTGGCTCGCGTTGAGTTTCATCGTGCCGCTGTCGTTGATTGCCGGTTACGTGATCCAGGAAATCTTCGAGCTCGACCGCGGTCAGGTTCGGATGGTGGCGGTGGTGTTGGCCATTGCCGTAGGCGTCAGCACCTACCAGACGATCGATCTGAACTTCGTCAATTACGATAACGACAATACGTATTACGTCTATGTGTATGCGCACACGCGGCGTGGAACGCTCGACCTCGTGCGGAACGTCGAGCAGATCGCCGCGGAAAGAGACGGCGAGAAGACTGGAATCACGATCGTCAGTCCCGACTACTGGCCTTTGCCCTGGTATTTCCGGAACTACTCCGGCGCGGCTTATTACGGGCAAATGGCCCCGTCGACCGAGCAGATGATCATCGCGAAAGAAACTCAGAGAGCTGAAGTCGAGGCGAACTTCGGCGAACTCTACCGCCTGGTCCCTTCAACCGACGCCAGTGGCAGCTACGAATTACGCCCCGGCGTGCGCCTGCTTCTCTACGTCCGCCGCAACCGGCTGTAGCGTTAAGGGACCGCGGATTTTAAGCGCTTACGACTAACCTTGCTTCTCACTTCAATAACGACAGCGCACTTGATGTTGTGGTTGACATTCTAAGCATATCGCACTTATAGTGGCTCACCCGTCGTACGCTTCTCGGAAACTCGGTCTGAGCTTCCGAACTGGCCCGAAACAAGAGCTGTTTAGAGCTAATGTTCAAACTGCAACGCCTGGAAATCACCGGGTTCAAATCTTTCGCCGACTACACCGAAGTAATCTTTACAGGGGACGGAATCACCGCCATCGTAGGCCCCAACGGCTGCGGTAAGAGTAACGTTGCCGACGCTATCGCCTGGGTGCTCGGCGAGCAGCGCGTTAAGCACCTGCGCGGCGGCGAGATGAAAGACGTCATCTTTCAGGGCTCCCGCAATCGCGCGCCGAGCGGCATGGCCGAAGTCGTCATGCACCTGGTCCGTGACGAAGTCGACACGCCGGAACCTGATATCGACGACATCGATTCCAAGCTCGAGAAGATCGACGAGCAACTGGTTCAATCCGTGTCAGAAACTGTCGCACCCGATGACGCGGCTGAAACGGACCAACCCGATGTTCAAAAAACACCACACAAACGACACTGGCGCCGCCGAAATCTCGCACTTGAGTTCGCACCCGGCGAAGCTGTTTCCGTAACTCGCAGACTGTATCGCTCAGGCGAGAGCGAGTACCTGCTCAACGACAGGATCTGCCGGCTGCGTGACATTCAGGATCTCTTCTCGGGAACGGGACTCGCCGGCGGTCACTACGCCATCATCGAACAAGGCCGCATCGGTCAAATCCTTTCGGCTAAGCCGATGGACCGCCGCACCATCATCGAAGAAGCGGCTGGAATCACGAAGTTTCGCGTGCGCCAACGGGCCACGGAAGCGCGACTCGAAAACGCCCGCGCCAATCTCTCGCGCATCTCCGACATCGTTGCCGAGATCGATCGCCAGGTAAACAGCCTGCGTCGCCAGGCTGCCAAGGCGCGTCGCTACGGCGTGCTGCGGGAAGAGTTGCGCGAGCTCCTGAGACACGTGTACGTCGCGGAAGATCGGAAGCTCGGTTCCGTTCTTGAAGACACGAACGCAAGACTTTCCGAAGTAACCGAACTCGAACTCGCCATCGCCGCCGATCTCACGCAACGCGAAGAAGCGGCGCGTTCAGCCACGCAGGAAGCCCGCAACCTCGAAGACGAGTTGTCGAACGTGCGCGCCGCCGCTGCCGAAGCGGTTTTGCAACGCGACCGTCAGGCGCGCGAGTGCCTCTACCAGCAGGAACAGCTAAACGAGATCGAAAAACGACGCAGCGAAGTCACGTCGGAGATCGAAAGTCTGGCGTCGCGGTTGGTGCTGATCGAAGCGGAATGTTTGCGGCTCCAGCAGGAAGATGCCCGGCTGCGTGAAGAATCGGATCGCAGCGCGTCAGAACTGCGTACGGCTGAAGAGTCGTATGCTCAGAAACTCGCCGGCGCGACGGCCGCCGAAGTCGAGATCGAAAACGCCCGCGCCGAACTGCTCTCGCAAACCGCGATCGCGGAACGCGTCCGCGAGATCGCGCGGCAGCTCGAAAGCACGCTCGAACGGTTGGCCCAACAAGCGGAGGGTCTTGCCCGCGAAGGCGATCGCGCTGCCAGCCAACACGCCGAACGAAAACTCGAAGCGGAACAACTCTCGCGCGAACTTCAGGACGCGCGCGGTCGTGTCGCCCGGCTCCAGGCCGAACGCGAAACCGCAGTCGACGCCGTCGTCCGCGGACACGAAGCCGTCAGCGACACTGAAGCTCAGCTTACGCGCGTGCGCGACGAGTACTCGCGCGCCAGTCATCGTCTCGAGAGTCTGAAAGAGCTGGACCACCGTCGTGCTTACTACTCGCCCGCGGTGCAGCTCGTTTTTTCTCATGACGACACGCCGCGCAATTTCCACTTCATTGGCACGCTCGCTGACGCGTTGAACGTCGACGCGAAATGGGAACGAGCGGTTGAAGGCGTGCTCGGTTCCTCGTTGCAGTCGATTGTCGTGCCGACACCTGACGACGCCGTGCGTGCGGCGCAATGGTTACGAGAAAACAACGGTGGCCGGGCAAGTTTCCTCGTTGCCGGTCTGCAC
>JAICGQ010000438.1 GCA_025923035.1 Pyrinomonadaceae bacterium
CATGGAGTCAAAATTATGTTGAAACGCATCGCATTTTTCATCTATGGAAGTCTCAGCTACTTACTCTTCCTGGCAACGTTTCTGTACGCCATCGGTTTTATCGGCAACTTCGGCGTCCCCACGGCTTTGGATGGCGCCGTTCGTCGACCACTCGGAATCGCGCTGGCTATCGACGTGGTGCTGCTAACGCTCTTCGCCGTTCAGCACAGCGTCATGGCGCGCAAAGGGTTCAAGGATTGGTGGACCCGCATTGTGCCGAAGCCGCTTGAAAGATCCACCTACGTTCTCTTTTCGAGTGCAGCTCTAATCCTCTTGTTCTGGCAGTGGGAGCCTTTAGGCGGTGTCGTATGGTCCATCGACGATCCTGCCGGCCGGATCGTTCTGCGTTCGTTGTTCGCGTTCGGGTGGGCGTTGGTGCTCGTATCGACATTCCTGATCAATCACTTCGATCTGTTCGGCATGCGTCAGGTCTATCTCTACCTGGTTGGCCGACCGTATACAAATCTGAAGTTCGGGACGCCGGGACCGTACCGCCTGGTACGCCATCCACTTTACGTCGGTTGGCTGTTCGCATTCTGGAGCACACCGACGATGACGCTCGCGCACTTGCTCTTCTCGGTCGCCACTACTGCCTACATCCTGATCGCAATTCAACTCGAAGAGCGCGATCTGACGCGCGAGCACCCCGAGAGCTACGAGGCTTACCGGCGATCCGTCCCGATGCTCATTCCTTTCACACGCCGCCGTCAGGCGTCGTAATCGTTTTCCACCAATGGAGGTAACCATGAAGACGTTCCTATCGATTTCAATGTTCATCGCGCTCTGCTGCCTGTTCGTTAGCGGTGCATCAAGCGCGCCGATTGATAATCTCTCTTCTGACACCAACAGCGAACTCGCGCGGGCTCGCAACGCGACCGCCAGGTATCACGACTTCGACCGCGCCGCCGACGAAGGCTACGAATTCTTACATTGCGTCGAAGGCGAAGGGCTTGAATACGTGAACTGGTCGCTCGTGGACTGCAACTTCGACATCGAGCATCCGGAAGCGCTTCACTACGTCGAGGAAGGAAACGGCCTGCGGCTTGCCGGCGTGGAGTATGTCGTGCTGACGGCTTGCTCCGCCACAGCGCCGGAAGGGTTCACCGGTGATGACGATGAATGGGAGTTCATGGCGGAGGGTCTGCCGATCTGGGCGTTGCGAGCCGCGCTGTGGAAACCGAATCCGGAAGGCATGTTCGCCGAACACAATCCACGCATATCGACGCAGTGTGAGTAAGACCATGAAGATCGAACACGGCAAACTAATAATCGTGATTCTTGCTTTGATCTGTGTCGGAGTGATCGTCCTGACACCGAAAGTTTCGGCGACAAGCGTTGACGACGCGCTGAATGAACAGTTGTCTGCGGTTCTGAGCTACCACGGATTTACAGGCCGAGTCGGATTGAGTCTTGAACAACGACTGGGACGCAAAATCGACAACCAACTCGCCGACCTTGGCAGACTGGCTTTTCATGACAGCCTGCTTGGTCTAAATGACGACAACTCGTGCGCGGGTTGTCACTCGGCGCCGCTTGGCTTTGGCGATTCGCAATCAATTGCCATCGGCGTCGAGAACAATAATATCGTTGGTCCAGATCGCGCTGGTCCACGGAACCAACGACGCGCGCCGCTCCTTCTTAATAACGTCTTCTACCCGGCGCTGATGTGGAACTCGCGTTTCAATTCCGTCTCGGGTGATCCCTTCGACAACAGCGCCGGATTTCAATTCCCGTTGCCGGAAGGATTCTCACTGTCAGCCCTGCCTCACCTGCTGACGGCCCAGGCGTTTATTCCACCGACAGAAAAACCTGAGATGACGGGATTTCATCCGTCAGTGCCGGGGACGAATGATGGCATTCGCGCGGTGGTCGTGGAACGGTTAAATGCCAATGCTGAATATCGAAAGTTGTTCGGTAAGAGCTTTCCGGAGGTGAAGTCAGGCGCGCCGATCACTTACGAAATGCTTGCTCAGGCGATCGCGGAGTTTGAGTTCACACTCGTTTTCGCAGACGCGCCGATCGATAAATTTGCACGCGGACAGAAGAATGCTTTGACGAACGACCAGAAACGCGGCGCCTTGATCTTTTTCGGGTTGGGCAACTGCCTTAGCTGCCACGCAGTCTCGGGGCAGTCGAACGAGATGTTCAGCGATTTCCGCCAGCATGTTGCCGGCATTCCACAGATCGCCCCCAGCGTTGGAAACGTGACCTTCGATGGACCAGGAGCAAATGAGGATTTTGGTCTGGAGCAAGTCACCGGAAACCCGAATGATCGTTACGCGTTCCGAACTTCGCCGCTTCGCAATCTGGCGTTGCAGCCGTCGTTCTTTCATAACGGCGCCTTTACCCGGCTCGAGGACGCCGTGCGTTACCACTTGAATGCCGTTGGCTCAGCGCCGAGTTATAGTCCGGTCGCAGCAGGTGTCGCCGCTGACCTGCAAGGCCCACCAGGACCTATGGCGCCTGTTTTAGCACGCATCGATCCCTCGCTTGCGACGCCAGTCACGTTGTCGGACGACGAGTTTCGTCAACTCGTCGCCTTCCTGCGCAACGGGCTGCTCGATCCGAGAGCGAATCCGCACGAACTGCGTAAGTTGATTCCGGCGCGCGTACCGAGCGGCAGACCTGTTCATGTTTTCCAGTAGCGTGGGTGAGCAGCAACCCGTCCGAGCCGGCTGCATCTGTACAAAGTCATGAGCTTGTCGATAATCTGACAGACCATGAATCGGCTGCTGCTCATCATCGTCGCCGTGCTCTGCACGCCCGCTTTCACGCATTCCGTTCAAGCTTGTCAGTGTAGAGAATATGGCACTCCGATCTGCGCTCGATTCTGGCGCTCGGATGCCGTCTTCGTGGGACGAGTCGTGGATATACAACCGCTCAAGAAAGTGCCGGACGATGTCTACACCTATGTAGTGGCGAGTTTCGCCGTGAAGGAATCATTTCGCGGAGTGTCTGGTCGGAGAATCGGGGTCGCTGTCGCAACTAACACGTTGTGCGATCCGAAGTTTGAGAAGGGTAAAAGTTATCTCGTCTACGCAACACTACATGAAGCAACCAAACAATTCTTCACCGGTATGTGTACCGGAACCGGTGAGGTCGATGGCACCGACGACTCAGTGAAGAGGCTCCGCAAACTCAGGCAACGAGAGGTTCCGGAGTCCATTTCGGGTCGTATCGTTTCCAACGGCGATATCGGCGTGCCTGGAATAACGGTTGAAATAATCGGTAAAGACAAGACACTTAAGCTGACGACAGGTGAGTACGGCGAGTTTTCGATCTCTCCGTCAGGTGCGGGCTCGTTCACAGTGCGAGTTTCAGTGCCGTATGCAGCTCAACTATTGCGTTACTCCTACGACCTCGACATCAGGCGCACTCAAACCGAGTCTGTTTCCACTTTTGAGTACGACGTAACACTGGAAAAGAGCGAGTGCAATTACCTTGAGCTTGAGGTCGCGAAACAGGTTCCTCACTTCGATCGCTTGAGTCGATCAATCCACTCGGTACAAGGGACCTTGATATCGCGAAAGACGATCGGCAGCTCGGTTTTAGGTATTCGAACCGCATCCGCGGGATAGGTCACAGCGGTAAACACACCCATGCACGAAGTGTCTTCGACATTACTGACAAACACTTCGACCTGACCGTCGATCTCACAAGCGCCGTCGATAACAGTCCAGTAACCGGACGTCGGTCGCATCCCCATTGCCGTAATAATCACCATCTCTTTCGAGAAGTCGATCTCCGGAAGTGG
>JAICGQ010000439.1 GCA_025923035.1 Pyrinomonadaceae bacterium
GCCGATGATGGCCATCAACATGCCAAACTCGGCGAGATGCATTCCACGTTTCGCGGTTTCGGGGTGGCTCAATCCCTTCAGTCCGAGAATGAAGAGGATTGAAGCGAGCAGGTAGCTGAGTTCGATGAAGTAGGTTTGCACTAATTCTTTGAATCCGTGTTTGGTTTGCGCTTAAACATCCTTAACATGCGGTCGGTGATCACAAACCCGCCAACTACGTTCGTGCTCGCGCAAACGACGGCGACGAATCCGAGAATCGTGCTCGTCGTGCCGTGTCCCGCTCCGGCCGTGACAATCGATCCGACCAGCGAGATGCCGGAGATCGCATTCGTCGCGGACATCAACGGCGTGTGCAACAGCGGCGGCACGCGCGAGATCACCTGATAGCCAAGAAACGCGGCCAGCGCGAAAACGTAAAGCGCCGAGATCAGTGATTCGTGAGACATGCTATTTCGCTACCTCGATCTTTCTTTTCACTTCCTCAAACAGGTATTCGTGCTCAGTTTCGACTCCGATCTTTTCGAGCGGTCTCCAATACCAGGCTGGTCCAAGTATCGAGAAGATCGTCGTCTTCCTGGTGACGAAAGTCTTGCCACCTTCGGTCGTCAGTTCGTAACTCGCGTCTTTAAACGATAACCATGGGCGGCCGGGAACATCAAACTCGACGACGTCGAACTTCATCGAGCTCGGCGGGTTCCACTCCGTAACTCGCTCCGCGATGTGACCTTTCTCAAAGTAACAAGTGCGAATCGCGCCGACGCCTTCTCCTGACATGCTGCAACTCACCGGAACAGGCAGACCGATCGTCATCAACAAGCCCTTCGTACCCTGGATGCGATCGAAAGTCTTCAACTGTTCCCAGACGAGTTCGCGCGACGCGTCGGTAACGAGTGTGCTTGTGATTGTCTCAGCGCGCGGTGTTGTTACCGATCGTTGCTCGACACCGTTTGCGCCCATCAGGAAGAACGGGAGCACGGCAAGCATTAGCAACGACATCATGCGCTGGCGTCGAAAATCTTTCGTGAGCCTGGTAAAGAGCAGACCTGCAAGCGCGCCTATCGTCAAGCCGGCAAGAATCAGCGGCGCCGACATCAAAACGCACACGCCTCCCTCACGGCCCGTCATCGCGAGGACGCACGTGCAGATGACCACGGCAATCGCGAGCGACGCGAAGATGATGTCTTTTCCACGAGCTACGATCGCGGTGGCGAATCCGGTGGCGATAGGCAGCAGCGCGAACAACGCTACACCCATGGTGGCGTTCTTCATCTGCTCGATGAGGAAATATCCTCCGATACCAAACGCCACGGCAGTAACAACTCCGACAGTGATCCCACGGCCGAGTCTGCCTTCGCGCTCGCGCGCGTAGTCTTCAACTTGTTCAGGAGGTGGGGGAAGGTGTGGGTTCATTTTATTTATTTGCGGTCGCGGAAAGGCTCGCCGCCACGCGTTGGTTAACGACTTGCCCGTCGTGAGTCACGCATGATGGTCCAACTACGTCGTCATTCATGTCGAGTTGTAACTGTCCGTCCTTGATCAGTAGCGAAAGAAACGCAGTGATGTTGCGCGAGTAGAGTTGACTCGCGTGGACGGGAACAGTGGCGGGCAGGTTTGTTGGTGCGACGATCGTGACGCCGTCGCGATCGATCGTGGTGTCTGCCTGGCTCAACGCGCAGTTACCGCCGGTTGCGCCGGCGAGATCGATGATTATCGAGCCGCGTTTCATCCCGTCGACGGCGGCTTCTGTTACGAGGAGCGGTGCACGTCGCCCGGGAACTTGCGCGGTGGTGATGATCACGTCTGCGCTCTTTGCGTGTTCGGCGATGAGGGCGCGGCCGCGGTCCATTGCTTCGTCAGAGAGTTCGACTGCGTAACCGCCCGCGTCTTCCGTCTTGATGCCGCCGAGATCGACCTCGAGAAATGTTGCGCCCAGCGATTTCACTTGTTCGCCTGCGGCGGCGCGCACGTCGTAACCTTCGACGACTGCTCCCAAACGTCGCGCCGTGGCGATCGCCTGCAATCCCGCGACGCCCGCGCCGAGCACCAGCACGCGCGCCGGTGGGACAGTGCCCGCGGCAGTCATCAGCAACGGAAACATACGCGGAATGTGAGCCGCGCCGATCAGCACGGCTTTGTAACCGGCGACGGTGGCCATCGACGAGAGCGCGTCCATCGCCTGTGCGCGCGTGATGCGTGGAATCAGTTCGACTGAGAAGGTCGTGATGCCGCGATCGATCGCGGGCAGCAGTGCGTTGGGTTCGTCGAGTGGACGCAGAAAGCCGACGACGATCGCGCCTCGTTTGAGTTGCGCGAAGTCTTCCTCGCGAGGACGATTGACGACGGCGAGAACGTCGGCGTTGGCGAGTAATGCTTCGCGATCGGATGAAACTTCGGCGCCTGCTTCTTGATAGTCGGCGTCAGTGCGTGCGGCGTTGAGACCTGCGCCGCGTTCGATATGGACCGCGGCTTTGAGCGCGATCAGTTTTTTGACGGATTCGGGCATGAGCGCGACGCGCGCTTCGCCCGCCTGGGTTTCACGCAGCACAACGACGTTCATGACCGGCTCCGTTTAAGTAAAAGAAAAAGCTGAGGGAGTGATATCGCGCGGTGTGGCCAACAGGTCGGAACTTCGGCATAGAGCGACTAGTTTAGATCATGTCGAAGGGTCAGGTAGTCCGAGCGCGTGCAGTATAGCAAATCCGAGCGTGAAATCCGTGTTCGCGGGGGAACGATCCGCTATTCTGACACTCGAGCGA
Organism: Pyrinomonadaceae bacterium; assembly: GCA_025923035.1. GTDB lineage: Bacteria > Acidobacteriota > Blastocatellia > Pyrinomonadales > Pyrinomonadaceae > PSRF01. Next base: position 2,757 of record JAICGQ010000439.1, read on the forward strand.
TGATACCACGCGCACTCTCCGCCTTATTACTGTCGGTGATCTACGCTGCGTTTGCGGGCGTGTGCACACTGGTGTGGTGGCGACTGACGCACGATCCCGCTCATCCGGGGCCCATGATTCCGGACAACATCGAGTGGGGTCGGCTGATGGCATTCTTCGTCACGTTGTTTGCGGCCGTGCTCGGTGCTTTTGTCGCCTTATCCGTCTCTCTGACGCAATCGAGGAAACTATATTCGGCGATATTTGGCGCCGCCGTAGGCGTGGTTCTGTTTTTGATGTACCTGGCGGATATCTTGAAAGTCGTTCCGTCTCGATATCACACTCGCACCGAGATATGGCTGTCTCTGCCCCTGTGGTTCCTCATTTTCCCCGTGGGTTTAGCGATGCTGGCAACAGCGGCATCGAGCCTCTCGGGCCGGATCAAACGCCGAGCTTAACTTGCGAACCGCCCGTGGCGGCACCTATAATCCGAATCTCTGCGGCGCATTGGTGTAGTCGGTTAACACGCTGCCCTCTCAAGGCAGAGATCACGGGTTCGAGTCCCGTATGCGCTGCCAATTCCTTTCAACAACTTACAGGCTCTCCTTCTGTGAGTAGGTTTTGAGCTGTAACGTCCTGGTAAGAAACCGTCCCAAAAATTAGTCCAACTTGCCTGTCAGTTGCGAGCGGCGCCTCCGGAACTATGCCATGAACTTCCATCAGCGTAGTCCAAACGAAGTAAGACTACTCGTTCCTTGAAGATCTCGCGGTTTTTAGCGGAAGGCGCTTTGTTCGGATTCGCTGGAATGACTGACGCTGGAACTTGATCGCGTAAGTTCTTTTCCTTGCCTGGTGCAATATTGATCTTCGTGGTGAACAGGTAAGCAAACTTCTCCTGCGGATCCGGTGGGACAAAGAAATAGGCCCATTGAACTGAGGTGATATTTTTGCTGCCGGTGTTTTTTACTGATGCCGTAAAAACGTAGTCAATACTTCGCAGGCTGGTAGCAGACGCGCGCGAGTTAGACCGGCCCGGGCCCAA
>JAICGQ010000440.1 GCA_025923035.1 Pyrinomonadaceae bacterium
AATACGGAACCCAGCGCGAGGAACTACAACCGCTACTCTACACGTCCTGGCAGCAGGACCCATCCCAGCTTGGGGAGATGCATTTTGCTTTGCGCACAACGGGCGACCCGTCGAGTGTTGCTGCCGAGGTACGTGAAGTCGTACGCGTCATAGACGACGATTTACCCGTCACCCAACTCAGCACGCAGTTGGCGCGCGCGCAAGTTACACTGGGCCGCGAACGACTCTACGCACGTTTATTTAGCTTCTTCGGTGCGATTGCGCTCGCCCTCGCCGGGATCGGACTGTTTGGCGTGTTGGCCTATTCCGTCAGCCAGCGGACAAAGGAGATTGGCGTCCGAATGGCGTTCGGAGCGCAAGTGAGGAGTGTGATTGGGATGGTCGTGTGGCAGGGCATGAAGCTTGTGCTTCTCGGTCTCGCAGTAAGTTCGTTGATCGGGTATGCGCTAGTGCGTTTGCTTAACAGCCAATACTTCGGCCCCGATTCGTGGCAGCGACAAATCAAAGAACAGCTTTATGGCGTGACGATGAGCGATCCGTTGACGTTGATCGTTATCGGTTTGTTGTTGACCTTGGTCGCACTAATTGCGTGCTGGTTGCCGGCGCGCCGGGCGGCGAAGGTCGATCCGCTGGTTGCGTTGCGCTACGAATAGTGGGTTACTTCAACACGAAGCCGCGGCGCCGGATGTTCTTCACGCACGCGGTGTCGAGACCTTTCGTCGTTCCGCGTTCGACGAATTCCGTGCTCAGACGATCGATGCAGTCTGTTCCTTCGAGATTTCCAAAACCATGAGCACCGTGTGGGACCACGACGTGCAGGCTGTTGGAAAACGTGCGCGCAACGAAGTCGCCGTTCGCGGGCGGTGTCACGGGGTCCCACTCGCCCGTGAGGATCAGGACAGGCACGTCTGAACGGACCGGTTTGAAGTAATCAGAGTCGACCGTAGCGCGTGGCCACAGTGCACATGCTGACAACTGCTGGTGCAAACGATAATCGCCGAGAAAGGTGGTCTGCGAGAAGCGTTCGCTCTCGCCTTCGCTTCGTTTGATCCAGGGAAGGTCTTCCGCGCAGGTGATCGTCAAATACATTCCGTTACTGCCTGTGCCGACGAGTGTCCTGCGAAAGCGCAGTGCCATCTGTGCCAACGGCGCAAAGTTTCCTTCTGCAGCCTGATGCAGGATCAGCGGCACGCGGGCCGCACCGCCCGGGTTGTAAAGCATGTATCGCACTGCCTCGGCCGCCAGGTTTCGCGATAGTGTCACCTTAATCGGACTTGGGACGCCTTGCATCTCGAACTCGACTGCGATCGGTTCTTTGATCAAGCGTTCGAGCACCGCCTTCACTTCACTCTTGATGTTTGGAAACGCCTTGTTACAAGCCTCATCGGCGGCGCATTCCGCGAGGACGCCCTGAAGCGCGCGTTCAGTTTGCACGGGGTAGTCGTTCGGCAGGTGCATGTTTGTCGGCGACACGCCCTGAAGCATCACCGTGCGCACGCGTTTGGGATACTGTCGCAAATAGACCATCGCCGCGCGTGTTCCGTAGGAAGCGCCGAAGAGGTTGATCTTGTCGTATCCGAGCGCGGCGCGCACCTCGTCGATATCGTCCATCGCGATAGGCGTCGTATAGAGCTTGAGATCCGCTTTTGTTTCGAGATCCGCGCGACACTTGCGAACGTCTTCCAGCGGGAAGAAGTACTCGAAATAACTCTGCGGTTCTTTTGGATTGAACAAGGCGCAATCGAGCGGATGCGACTGTCCGGTGCCGCGCTGGTCCACGAACACAAGATCGCGATGCTCGCGTATTTTGGCGAACGCTCGCGCGATGCCCGGTGCGTCTTCGCTGGCGGCAGATCCTGGTCCACCGGCGAAATAGAAAAACGGATCGGGTTCGCGTTTGCCTGTTGCAGGTAGCACGACGACGTTGAGAGTTATCTTTCGTCCTTTGCGAGTGGCGCGATTCTCGAAGACTTCCAAAGACCCGCACTGCGTTGGTCCCTGAAGGCCGCGAACCTCACACGGTCGAAGCGCGATCGTCGCGCCGTTCTGGTGCGCGACGCTGCTTGTTTGCAGGCTCGCGAAGATTCCCAAAACAATCAGGAACGTAAACCGGAAGATCAATTTTCTACTCGTCATAGTTTTATCTCGAGGCCCAACGCCAGACGGGAATATCGAGTCGATCGGCGCCGACGATTTTAGTCTCGCCGAAATCCTTCGTTAAGGTAATCGAGTTGCAATCGTGCTGTTCTTCCAGGCTCGCGATGAGCTGCGGCGCGTGTGTTACCACCAGCACCTGCGAACGTTCGGCGGCGCTTGCGATCAAGCGACCCAATGCCGGCAGCAGGTCCGGATGCAAACTCGTTTCCGGTTCATTCAATACGAGCAACTCCGGCGGACGCGGAGTCAACAGCGCGGCGATCCAGAGCAGATAACGCAGCGTGCCGTCCGAAAGTTCAGCCGCTTTCAACGGGCGCAACAGACCATGTTGGTGCATCGCGATCTCGAAACGGCCCTCGACATTCAACACCGAAACAGACGACCCGGGAAAGGCGTCGTTGACGGCGTCGGAAAGTGCGTTTGGATCTCCGATTTCCTGGATCGTTTGTAGCGCGGCGGCCATGTCGGCGCCGTCGTTGCCGAGTATCGGCGTGTGCGTGCCGATCTGCGGCAGGCGGGCCGGCGCTTGTGAGTCGGTGCGAAAGTGATCGTAGAAACGCCACGAGCGGATCTGCTCGCGAAGGCTCAGCATTTCCGGTGCGTTTCGTGGATCTGCGAACTGCGTCATCATGCTGTCGAAGGTCGAGAGTTCGTAGGCGAGCACCTGCCAGTCGCCGTCTTCGTTCTTCGAACGCACCACTGGTCCATGTCGATCGATCAGCATCGCCGCCGGACGCAGAATTGGGCCGGCCCAGATCGTTTCCGTTTTGATTTCCGGATCGAGTGCGAATGCCGAAATGCTTGGCTCCGGCAGACCGAGATCGATCGCGTAGCCAAAATCGTCGCCGGCAAAACCGAGCCGCAGGTTGGTGCGTTCTTTTCGCACCGTGCCTTCGACTTTGTACTGACCACGTTTGACTGCGTGGCCTATCTTTTCCGGTCCGGCCCACAGCGTCGATTGCAATCCACCTTCGCGAGCGAGTGATGGGATCACGCCGCCTTGAGCTGTTTCTGCGAGGAGGCGGAGGGCGCGATAGATGTTCGATTTGCCGCTGCCGTTCGGTCCGGTAATCAAGTTGAGGCGCTGCAGCGGAACGACGACGTTACGCAGCGAACGATAATTAGCGATAGCGAGAGTTGAAAGCATTCACTGCCACTTAAAAATCTTCAGCGCGATGATGAAACTAACGACGCACCAGGCGAGCAGGATGCTGATCGGAATCCAGTTGGACCACAGCGCCGCGCCTTCGTTCATGACCGACCGGAGCACGTTGTTGAGAGCAGTCAGCGGCAGCGCTTTAATGAATGGTTGCAGCACCTGAGGAAAGCGTTCGGATGAGAAGAACGTTCCCGATAGCAACCACATCGGAAGCATGATGAAGTTCATCAAACCCGATACGCCTTCGATCGTCGTTGGGCGCGCGGCGACAAGCATGCCGATACCTGAGAAAGTAAAGCCGCCCAACAATGTGACTAGAATCAGACTCAGCCACGATCCGCGCACGGTGAAACCAAAGACGAGCCACGCGAAGACCACGACCGCCGCCACTTCGAGCACCAGAAACACGAGCCGGGACAGCATGAACGAAAAGAGGTAATGCGAGCGTCGCATC
>JAICGQ010000441.1 GCA_025923035.1 Pyrinomonadaceae bacterium
AACGACGATCCGCTCGACGCCTGCGACTTGCGCAGGGACGACGTTCATCACGACCGACGACGGATACGCGGCGGTGCCCCCTGGGACGTACAGGCCGACACTCTCGAGAGGCGTAATGCGTTGACCAAGACTCACCCCGTCGGCGGGCGCGATCTCCCACGATTGTTCAAGCTGGCGCCCGTGGAAGGTCCGCACATTCCTGATGGCCTCGCGCAACGCCGCAAGCACGCGCGCATCTACTTTGTCAGCCGAAGCGTTGAGCGTTTCTTCGTCGACCCGCAGATCTGATGCTCTTACTTGTAAACCATCGAAACGCGCCGTGTAGTCGATCAACGCCTTGTCTCCACGAGCACGCACGTCATCGATGATCGTCGAGACAACGCGCATCAACTCCGGATCGAACGCCACCGCACGCGCCTCGAGACGTTTCAAGAACTCGTTCAGCGCGTCGCGTTCATTCTGACGGACCGTCCGGATCACGCCGCTTCGCCTCCATTCAGCGCCAACCGTAAGGCGCTGACGAACTGCCCGACGGCCTGCGCTTTCAACTGATAACTTGCCCGGTTCACAACCAGCCGCCCGGTCGATTCAGTGATCTCGTCCACGACTGTAAGACCATTCTCCCGCAACGTCCTTCCGCTCTGGACCAGGTCGACGATCAGATCCGCGAGGCCTAACGCAGGCGCAAGTTCCACCGAACCCGACAGCTTGATGATCTCGACCGGCATGCCGCGCGCGCCAAAATGCGCCGCAGCGATCTGCGAATACTTCGTCGCGACGCGCAACATGCCGGCCCCGCGCGTCATCACTTCAGGATCCGCGGCGGCAACCACGATGCGGCAACGCGCGATACCGAGATCGAGCGGCAAAAGCAGATCTGCTTCCGACTCCAGCAGCACATCACGGCCCACCAGGCCGCAGTCTGCAATGCCATGTTCAACGTAGACCGGTACATCGCCGGGCTTCACGAACAGGAAACGATAATCGCCAGTTTCATCTGTGAGGGCCAGTCTTCGTGAGTTCACCTCTTCTTCTCTCAAGCGAATACCCGCGCGCGCGAGCAGCGCCAACGCGTCGTCCTGCATTCGGCCTTTTGCGATCGCGATCGTGATCATGACTGTTGCGCCATCCTGCGCCCAACCACCTCCGTCAGCGCATCAAGATTCAACACGAAACCGACTGCCGGCTCAGCGCGTCCAAAGTTGCCGGTCAAACCGTCGTATCTTCCACCGCGGCCGACATTCGCACCGGCGCCGTGAACGAAGACCTTCAACGTCAGACCCGTATAGTAATCAAGGCTCGGCACATCGCCGAGATCGATCTCGAATTCATTTTCCAATCCAAGCGATTCGATTTCGGTCCACAGCTCCTCGAGAGCATTCAACGCTGCGAGCGAGCGAGCGTTTTGGATCACATCGCGCGCCGCTTGCAGCACGTCTCGCTTGCCGGTCAGTTGCGCGAGTTGGGCAAAGGCGCGCCCGTCGTGCGGCCGAAACTCACGCACGAAGCGATGGAGTTCGGCTGTCTCGCGTGTGTCGATCAGGCGGCGGAGTTGTTCTCGCGCCGGCGTGTCGAGATCGAGTTCCGCAGCGAGCCCGTTAAAGATCTCCACGTTGTTTATCGTGAGGCAATAACTTGAACCAAGATCGAGCCGCCTTAATATTTCCGCCGCCAGACGCAACACTTCAAGGTCCGCCGGCTTTCCGCCGACGCCGATCAGTTCACAACCGAGTTGCGTGTTTTCGCGACGCCATTCCGCGTGAGATTGGGGCTGTTGTCGAAACACGGGCGCGGCGTAGCAAAAGCGCAACGGACGTGGTCGATCGACGAGCAACGTCGCGGCGATGCGTGCGACTGACGAGGTGACGTCAGGACGCAAAGCCAGCAAACGTCCGTCGTTATCAGTGAATCGGAAACCGCGTTGCGCCTCGGTTTGGCCCATGCCCTGTTCGAACAGATCGTAATAATCGACAGACGGCGTGATCACCTCTTCATACGACCACGTTTCGAAGACCGACATCGCGGCGTCTTCGATGCGACGGCGCAGGCGCGCTTCCGCCCCGATGTAATAGCGCATTCCGGCTGGAATTCGAGAGACCATGGTCGCAGAAAATAAAAACCCGCCGCCAGTTCGTTGGCAGCGGGTTTTCGGAATCGTCTTGCGCTGGTTTGGTTTAGTTCAGCGCCTGCAGCACGATCGCCGGCCCGCCACCGGTGCGGTGGTGGTGCCAGTATCCATGATGATGGCGACCTGTGTTGAACATTGCCCGGGCCTTATACCCGACAATCGCGACGCTTGTCAAACTTTTCCGGATGGCGCGCTGCTATTCCTCTCGCAGCGCCACCAGCGGATCGACTTTCGTCGCTCGTCGGGCGGGAAGATAACAGGCAAGCAGCGCAACTATCGCCAACGTAACAACGACTGATCCCAGCGTTACCGAATCTGTCGGCGTCACGCCGAAGAGCAGACCGCTCATTAACCGCGTCAGCGCCCAGGCGCCTGCCAATCCGGCAACTATCCCCAAAACAGCGAGTCGAAGACCTTGTCTGATCACAAGTCCGAGCACGTTTGCGCGACGCGCGCCCAGGGCCATTCGGATGCCCATTTCTCGCGTACGTTCGGTAACGAAATACGACAACATTCCGTACAAACCAATAACCGTGATCAGCAGCGCCACGCCTCCGAATACCGCAAATAACGTGAGACTGAACCGGCGCTCGTCAAACGACGACGCGAATACCTCTTCGAGTGTGGCAAAACTCAGCGGGACATCGGAGCGAAGACCCTGCACAGTCGCCCGCAACGAGGGAATCAAGTTCTGCGGATCGCTTTGTGACCGGACGACGACGGCTAGTCGCGACACCTGCCACCATTGCGGCCGCTGCAATGAGTAGCCATAGACCGTCGGCTGGGGTTCACGCTCGAGTGTCGCATCACGCACGTCGCCGACGACACCGACGATCTGCATCAGACGCTTGTCCGTGTCCATGTTGCCGAATTGAATCCGCTGGCCGATCGGGTCCGCGTTGGGCCAGTAACGTTGGGCCAGCGATTGACTGATCACCGCCACGTGCTGGCCATTCGCTTTGTCGGAAGCATCGAATAGCCTGCCGCGCAGCAGAGGGATCTTCATCGTCGGGAAGTACCCGGCACTTGCTACGCGGTACTCCGCGTAGCCGGGCTTCGACTGATCGTTGTCAATGAGAAACTGGCCGTTCGAGCCGCGGTCCTTCAATGGTAAAACGTTTATTCCACCAACTGCGGACACGCCCGGGAGCTGACTGACACGTTCGAGCAACTGCACATAAAACTGCCGCAGACGTTCGTCCTCTTCAGGAGACACGGTGCTCGGTAAAGACAACGTCATCGCCACTGCACCGCCAGTCTCAAACCCCGGCTGTCGTGCCATCACGTTGATGAAGCTGCGCACAAGCAATCCCGCGCCGCTCAACAAAACGAGCGTGAGCCCTATCTGTCCAACGACAAGCGCGCCACGAAGACGCGCACGCTTACCGCCAACAGTCTGACCGGCAATGCCGGGCTTCAGACCAAGGTTTAGATCTCGACGCGTGCGCAGTCCTGGCAAGAAACTGAGAACCACCGCAATCACAACGCCGATCGCACAAGCAAAGGCCAACACACGCGCGTCCACCGAGATCGTGTTTAGCCGCGGCAGCGTTTCGCTGTCCAGCACCAACAACACGCGTACGGCAACACCGGCCAGCAGCGCTCCCAGCAATGCGCCTGGCAA
>JAICGQ010000442.1 GCA_025923035.1 Pyrinomonadaceae bacterium
GCGCTCGAGGCGTTTCAAACACTGTCAAAGCTTGAAGGAATCATTCCCGCGTTGGAGTCCGCCCATGCGGTTGCGCACACGATCAAAGTGGCAGGATCGCTGAAACGCGATCAAATCGTCGTGGTGAATCTTTCCGGCCGCGGTGATAAAGACGTGGATTCAGTCCGCCAACAGTTGGAGTCGTAAATTGGGCCGGATAGAAGACGCCTTCAACAATCTCAAGCACAACGGCCGCAAAGGTTTCATCCCGTTTATCACCGCCGGCGATCCCGACCTCGAAACCACCGAACAAATCCTGATCGAATTAGCGCAGGCCGGTGCGACGCTGATCGAACTCGGCGTGCCTTTCAGCGATCCGATGGCCGATGGCCCGGTAATTCAACGCGCCTCCGAACGCGCGCTCAAGAACAGTTTCGGTTTAGAAGATCTGCTCGACATGGTCGCTCGATCGCGCGCGCAGATCGACACGCCGATCATTCTCTTCAGCTACTTCAATCCGCTGCTCCAGTTCGGCGTGAAGCGCCTGGCCAAAGCCGCGCGAGGGGCCGGAATCGACGGCGTTTTGGTCACCGATCTCACGCCGGAAGAATCTGGCGAATTCGAGGCTGAACTGCGTGCTAACGCCCTCGACATGATCTTCCTCGTCGCGCCAACGTCCACCGACGAACGTTTGCAACTCGTCGCCGAACACGCGAGTGGTTTCGTCTACGCTGTCTCGCGCGCCGGAGTCACCGGCACGCGTGAAACTGTCAGCGCCGAAGCCGAGAATCTCGTTACGCGCATGCGCCAGTTCACGTCGCTTCCGATCGCGGTGGGCTTTGGCATCTCGACCGTCGAACAGGTGAGAGACGTGCATCGTTACGCCGATGCGGTCGTGGTTGGTTCGGCCATCGTCGCGGAAATGGAGCGTCTGTCAAACGCGCCTGATCTCGCGCGGCGGATCGGAGAATTTACGCGAGCACTGAATCAATGAGATTTGTGTTATGCTCTTCGGCGCACAAACTCACAAGTCGCAGAGAGGGCTGCGACGGAATCGTTTCCGAACCTCACCCTCTGGAAAAAAAGTAGTTGTTGCAAGCGTGAAACACTGTTCCATTCTCGCTCTGAGTGTGCTATTCTTTCGGCCTTTGAGGGAGGACCAGCCTATGCAGACTGAGAAGAGGAGCAAAGAAAGAGATGTATGCCATGGCAGATGACCGTTTGAGTGCAGACCGCGGCCGAGCAATTGAAGCCGCATTGGCAAATATTGAAAAGAAGTTTGGCAAGGGATCGATTATGCGGCTGGGCGAGCGCGACGTTTCAGAAATACCGGCGATCTCCACTACGTCGCTCAGTTTGGATGCAGCTATCGGCGTCGGCGGCGTTCCCCGCGGACGTATCGTTGAAATCTATGGTCCTGAAAGTTCAGGCAAAACTACTTTGGCCCTGCACATCGTTGCCGAAGCGCAGAAGGCAGGCGGCGTCGCGGCGTACATCGACGCGGAACATGCCATGGATGCCGACTACGCCGGCAAACTCGGCGTCGACATCGATCAGCTTCTGATTTCTCAGCCTGATTCCGGTGAACAGGCACTCGAGATTGCCGAAGCGCTGGTTCGTTCCAATGGCGTCGACGTGATCGTGATCGACTCCGTCGCTGCGCTGGTTCCACGCGCCGAGCTCGACGGTGAAATGGGTGACTCGCTGCCCGGTTTGCAGGCACGACTCATGTCGCAAGCGCTCCGTAAGTTGACCGCGATCGTGGCCCAGTCAAACACTTGTTTCATCTTCATCAACCAGATCCGCGAGAAGATCGGCGTCATGTTCGGCAATCCCGAAACGACGACCGGTGGACGCGCTCTCAAGTTCTATTCGTCATTGCGGCTCGACATCCGCCGCATTGGTGCAATCAAAGACGGCGATCGCGTGGTTGGCAATCGCACGAAGGTTAAGGTGGCGAAGAACAAAGTCGCGCCGCCGTTCCGCGAGTGTGAATTCGACATCATGTACGGCGAAGGCATCTCGCGCGAAGGCGATCTGCTCGATCTCGCAACTGTGCAACGCGTTGTCGAGAAGAGTGGCGCCTGGTTCTCGTTCAAGGGTGAACGGCTGGGTCAGGGACGCGAGAACGCCAAGACGGTGTTGAGAGACAATCGGGAAATTCTGCAGCGAATTGAACGGGAAGTTAAGCTGAAGCTGGGCATCCCGGTGCGGGAAGTTGACGCTAAAGCTGCGACCGCTGCCGAGAAAAAGTAAACTGACACGTGTAAAATCGTGTCATCGTGGCATCGATACTAATCAAGAACGGCTCGCTCGTGACGATGGACGCTTCCAACTCCATCGTCCGGGGCGAGCTGTTGATTGTTGACGGCAAGATCGCTTCAGTTGGAGGCGGCGGTCATTCAGCAGACGTCGTCATCGATGCTGGTGATTGCGCCGTCATTCCTGGTTTCGTCCAAACTCACATTCACCTCTGCCAGACAATCTTTCGCGGCGCGGCTGACGACCTCGCACTGATCGATTGGTTGAAGAAGCGCGTGTGGCCCATGGAGGCCGCGCATTCCGCGAGTTCGATCGCTGCCTCGGCCCGTCTCGGCATCGCGGAACTCATCAAAGGCGGAACCACGTGTGCCTTGACGATGGAGACGGTGAATCACACGGCCGAGGTCTTTCGCGTCGTCGAAGAAACAGGATTCCGCGCGACAGTCGGCAAGTGCATGATGGACAAAGGCGACGAAGTTCCGTCCGCGCTCCACGAACAGACTGCTGAATCGATTGCCGAGTCGCTTGCATTGCTTGACGAATGGCACGGCAAAGCCGGCGGCCGCATTCGTTACTGCTTTGCGCCCCGTTTTGCGGTGAGTTGTACTCGCGAGTTGTTGGAAAAGGTCGCCGGTCTCGCACGCGAGCGTGGCGTGATGGTCCATACACATGCGTCAGAGAACAAGACGGAGTGCGCGATGGTCGAGAGTGAAACCGGTATGCGAAACGTCGCCTATCTCGATAGTCTTGGTCTAACTGGACCACACGTCGCGCTGGCCCATTGCGTCCATCTCAGCGACGACGAAATCGCGACGCTCGAAAAGACCAGGACCAACGTCGTGCACTGTCCTTCGTCGAATCTGAAGCTTGGATCGGGTATCGCGCCTGTCGCGAAACTGTTGGACCGTGACATCTCCGTGTCGCTCGGCGCCGATGGTGCAGCGTGTAACAACCGGCTGGATATGTTCACGGAAATGCGCACGGCGGCGCTGTTGCAGAAAGCGCTGCACGGTCCTGAAGTGCTGCCTGCCACTCGCGTGCTCCGGATGGCGACGATCGATGGGGCGCGAGCGCTGGGTCTCGACGCTGAGTTCGGAAGCCTGGAAGCAGGGAAGCGAGCGGACGTCGCGATTGTCCGTATGAGCGGCCTGCATGCTACGCCCGCGCCGGAAATCGTTTCCGCGCTAGTTTATTCGGCGCAGTCGGGCGACGTCGATACCGTGATCATCGACGGGGAACTGGTGGTGCGTGATGGCAAATTATTAACGATCGACGAGTCGGAAGCGGTAAAAACCGCGAATGTCGAGGCTGAAAAGCTGGTCGCGCGGGCTTAAGCAGGGGTTAAAACGGGTGCCTGAAAATAGCTGTGCCAGCTCGAAGGTAGCGACTGCGGGGGGCGCGATCGGCGGCCGAGCTGGCACTGGCGGGCACTATCAATTTTGAATTGGATGGCCGTCTTTTCGACCTAGCTGACGTTTGGGCATCAGCGCCAC
>JAICGQ010000443.1 GCA_025923035.1 Pyrinomonadaceae bacterium
TTATTTTCTTTATGGCGGGACAGCTGCGCTCCCAACCGAAGAAGAACTCAAGACAGCCGAGGGTTACAGTCTCCAACCGTTAACGTTGTTCCTGTTGCTCGGCGCTTTTTCAAACGGTTGCGCTGCGCTCACCGGAATCGAGGCAATCTCAAACGGCGTGCAGGCTTTCAAAAAGCCCGAGGCGCGTAATGCAGCGACCACCCTCGTCTGGATGGCCGCCCTCTTGACTGTAATGTTCCTCGGCACGAGCGTGATGGCCTGGCTCTATCACGTGCATCCGAAACAGAGCGAGACAGTGATTTCGCAGTTTGCGCGAATCATGTTTACAGGTTCGCTGGGATGGTTTTATTACGTGGTCCAGGCCGCGACGGCGGCGATCCTTGTGCTTGCGGCTAACACAGCGTTCGCCGACTTCCCGCGGTTGTCGAGTCTGTTGGCGCGCGATCGTTTTCTGCCGCGACAGTTTGCGAGTCGGGGCGATCGGCTCGTCTTCTCGAACGGCATCGTGATACTCGCGATCTTTTCCGGACTGCTGGTTATCGTTTTCGGCGGCGACACGTCGCGGTTGATCCCGCTCTACGCCGTCGGAGTGTTCCTGTCCTTCACGTTGTCGCAGTCAGGCATGGTGGTCCATTGGCTGAGAGAGCGCAGCAAGCCTGATTCGAATTGGAAGAAGTCGCTCGTTATAAACGCGGTGGGCGCAGTGGCCACGTTCATGGTCCTGGTTGTTTTCATCGCAACGAAATTCGTTCATGGCGCATGGATCGTCGTGCTGGTGATCCCCATCATGGTGACGTTGTTCAAGGCCATCGAGCGACACTACGTCACCGTCGCCAGGCAATTGTCGACAGAAGGCCTGGAGCCGCCGCTACCGTTACGGCACCGCGTGATCGTGCCGATTTCCGGCATTCACCGAGGAGTGGTTTCGGCGTTGCAGTATGCGGAGTCGATCGCCCACGATCGCGTGCAGGCTGTCTATGTCGATTTTGGTGAAGAAGCTACCGCAAACTTGAAAGAGAAGTGGGAACGTTGGGGCTCAGGGGCACAGCTCGTCGTGCTGCCATCGCCATATCGCGAACTCACACGTCCACTGCTGAAACACATCAACCGCATCAGGCGCGAAAATTCAAACGACATGATCACGGTCGTGTTACCGGAGTTCATTCCTGCGAAATGGTGGCAGCACGTGCTGCACAACCAGAGTTCACTGCTGCTGAAAGGATCGTTGTTGTTCAAAAAGGGCGTGATTGTTACCAGCGTTCCGTACCACCTGGAACACTAGCGGAAACTTTCAGAACGCTTCACTCACCCCGAGGTAAAGACCCTTACTGTTGATGCCCCACGCATAATCGACGCGCAGATTGATGTGGTTCTGTTTTGTCAACCGGAACCGCAGACCAACGCCGCCGCCGGGTTTCAGCGCATCGGATCTCAGATCCGCCCAGCGGCGTGCAACTTCCCCCGCGCCGAAGAACGCGGTCGCGCCGAGTCGATACGGCAATTCGAGACGGTATTCTGCCTGCGCCGCAAGCATCACGCGATCGATGTATTGTCCGACTTCGTAACCGCGCAGGTCCTTGCTCTTGCCCAGGAAGCACAAATCGTAGAACGGCACTGAACCCGTCGCGTAGCATCCCGCGACGTGTCCGGCGATAACCTGGCGCGGCGAGAGGCTGGCGTACTTGTTGTAGAACGTTTGATACGTTTGGTAGGTACGGCGTCCGCCAAGGGCCCGTCCGTTGAAGCTGGCCTGGAAACGAAACTGTTCGCCCTTGCGTGGATAAAACGGATCGCTGCGCGAGTCGAACTCGAGAGTTGGACCAAGCCCCGCCGTGCGCAGGTTCAGATCGAGCTCCGGAATCTGTGGTCTGTCCGGCAGAGGATCCTGACCAGGCGGTGTCACATTGGCCCGATCGATATTGATCGTCGACCGCATGCCGTAATAACGAAGGCCGGCAAACCAGTTGCGGCGAAACACGCGCATCGATCCGTCGATCAACAGTCCGCGCCCTTCTACTTCAAGCGGAACAGATCGTCCTGCGTCTCCCGCATTCGCGCCGATACCGAAGAAGTTGAAGTGAATGTCGGCGCGGCCCACGACCATCAGCAGTCGATACTTGTTCTGCTTCAACACAAACTTCTGCGCCAGCACGCCGCCGCGACTGCCGTTGCTCGTGCGAAATGCGCCGATGCCCGTGATGGAAGGCGGCGAATTGAGATCGTCTTTATCAAGGTGGTAAAGATAACCGACGCCGAGCGCGAGGCCGTTTTCCAGTGTCGGGTTGATCACCGGGATTGGCGCGATCACAAACTCACCTCGTTTAGGTTTCTTCTTTGACTTGCTCTCAATCGAACCTGAGCTGCCGCTGTCGTCCATTGCGGGCACCGCGCCCCAGAGCCACGGAGTTGAGTCCTGCGAACGTCCGGTGAATTGTTGAAACTCGTCGATCTGTTTGTCGTCGAGGATCTGTTTGAGTTCGGATTCAGTGTCTTCGTTGATGAATGCGAGCGCTTTATTGAACGACTCGCGATGGGTGGGTTGATCGCTGCGGTACCGGCGCAGGAGTTCCCCTTTTTGGTTGAAGTCATGATCGAGGACCGGACGTACCCGCGCGGCCTGATCGCTGGTGAGCTTCAGTCGTTGGGAGATCAGATCGGCCTGTTGTTGACTCAGCCGTGCGAGTGCTTCGTTCTCGAGTTCGGCTTGTAGTTCGGGAACCTGCTTCAGTTGATCGGCAGTCAAATGTTTCTTCAAGCCCGTTTCGAAGTCGCGCCGGCTCTGGCGAAGTTCTTCCCAGAACGCGTCGGTGCCGGATGGGTTGTTCAGCTTGCGCAGCGTTGTTACGCGCTTTTGGATAACCGGTCGCAGATCTTTCGCCTGTCGCTCTGAAAGGCCCAGACGTACCTTCGCCGTCTGCAATGCGTCAGTCAGCCAACGCTCTTCCTGCGCGGCGACGGTGGAAAAAAGCAAGCCGAGTATCGCGATTGATGTGATTACCCTTTTGTTCATGCCGGTTCGGTTCCGACCGCCTCCTGCTCTTCTTTCATTTCACGTGCGAGGAAGTAGTTGAGACCCGTGCGGACCACTGCGATAGCGCCGAGTTTTCCAATCTGTGCCCAGGAAGGGGCAACCGCGGTGCCGAGAATGTCCGCGGCGAGTTGGAACTCCAGACCGAGTGAGAGGAAACGCGCGAGCAACAGTCGCGTGCTTTCGTAGGCGCGAATGCTGGGGTGGCCCAGTATCCTGAAAAAACGGACGAGCGTCGCTATGGCGCCGAAACCGATCAACAGCGCCCCGACCGTCTCGACAAACAGTTTTAGCCACAGGACCACGTTGGTAATGGTCTCTTCAATCATCGAGTTGTATCTCGTTTCTTCTTACTTTCTGACTATGCAACGAAAACCCAGATGGCAGGTGGAGGTGTCAACCGGCTGGGCCATTCGTGCGGCGGGGCGATAGCGCTGGCAATAGTTGGGCGCGCAAAGATACGAGCCCCCTTTCATCACTCGCCGGGGAATCTTCACGTTCGGCAGGCGCGGGTCATAACTCTTTTCGCGATCACCACCACGTGGATTGATGTTCGCGCAACAGCCCTGCTCGATCTCGTTGTGCTGCTGATACCAGTCGATGGTCCACTGCCAAACATTTCCCGCCATGTCGTAAAGCCCGTAGCCATTCGGCGGGAACGAACCGACTGGGGCGGTCCATTCAA
>JAICGQ010000444.1 GCA_025923035.1 Pyrinomonadaceae bacterium
CGAAGTTGCTTGAACGGCTCATGCCTGCGCTGCAACGTGCGCTTGGCGCAGAGAATGTGGTGCAGATGCCGCCGATGATGGCGAGTGAAGACTTTGGCTACTTGAGTTTGGACCAGAAGATCCCGGCGACGATCATCTGGCTCGGCGCCTCCGCCCCGGAGAAGGTGAAGGCCTATCGCGAAACGGGCGCTCCGCTTCCCGGTCTGCACTCCGCACTCTTCGCCCCCGTCCCGGAGCCAACACTCCGCACGGGCGTGAAAGCAACCACCGCGACCGTGCTGGAGTTGATGAAGAAGTAGAACTTTTAGCTTTGTGCTTTGAACTTTGAGCTTTGTTCCTGGTTGGAAAACCTCGGAACTCCAAAACAAAGTACAAAGCACTAAGTACCAAGCACAAAACCTATGGACCTCGAACAAGTACGCAAATACTGTCTATCGTTACCGCACGTCACCGAACGCGTTCAGTGGGGTAACGATCTGCTGTTCTGCATTGGTGAGAAGATGTTTGCGGTGGCCGGGCTGGATGCCAAGTATCCGACCAAGCTCTCGTTCAAATGCACGCCGGAGAAGTTTGCGGAACTCATCGAGCGCGAAGGCATCATCCCGGCACCCTACGTCGCTCGCTACCACTGGGTCGCGCTCGAAGACCTCGACGCCCTCAACAAAAAGGAACTACAAGGCCTGCTAAAAAACGCCTACCAGCTCGTCCACGATAAGCTTCCGCTGAAGGTCCGCAAGAAGCTCGGCACGGCCTGACCCACCGGGAATTTAATCCGCGGTCCCGGACAACCCTTACACCAGCCTCCCGAGTCAAACGGTCACTCTTCCCTGCAAGTCCCACAAAATCCCGTCCGTCCGGAGGTTCTGATGAACGCAAGGTTCTCCTTCCTGTCGCTGCTCCTGATCGTCCTGTTTTCTACTCAACTTTCATTGGCAAACGAGTCCGCGGCCATGCTCGCTCGCAAGGCCGTTTCGTCAGACGCAAAAGAGTCGACCGCCGCAATCGAAGAACTGCGCGCCCTCGGCCCGGCCGGCCTCGAAGCACTCCTGACGCAGCACGCCCACGAAATCGATCGCCACATCGCCAATCCAAAACTCGCCGTCGACAGCGACTGGCAACGAATCACCCGGGCCCTGGACCTCGTGGGCCAACAGAAGAACAACTTCATCTCCGGCCTCTACTGGTACACCGATCTCGAAGAAGCAAAGAAAGCCGCAACCGAAAGCGGAAAGCCAATCCTTTCACTACGCCTGCTCGGCAACCTGACGGACGAACTCAGTTGCGCCAACAGTCGCTTCTTCCGCACCGTGCTCTATCCAAACGCCCAAATCCGCGACGTGCTGCGCGATCGTTTTGTGTTGCACTGGAAATCAGTCCGCCCCGCACCGCGAATCACGATCGACTTCGGCGACGGCCGCAAGCTCGAACGCACGGTGACCGGCAACAGCATTCACTACGTTCTCGCTTCCGACGGTTACCTGATCGACGCGATCCCCGGCCTGTATGGTCCAACGGCGTTTCTACGAAGCCTGCAAGATTCCGAAACCCTCTCCAAATCTGTCGCCGGAAAGAGCCCGGCCGCAAGGAACGGCTTGCTGGACAATTACTATCGCGACCGCGTCAACAAGATCCAGCTCGCCTGGCTGGCTGAAGTGCGAAACCTTGGCGGCACTGTGCCGCGCGGACTCATCGTCACCAAAGATAAGAATGGCGAAGCGCTGAGCATCGCTCCTTTGGCCGTGACGAAAGCGGCGATCGAAATCCCCGCCATACGCTCCATGACCGGCGCCAGCGAAGCACTCGCACAAGTCACCGACGAAAACTTATGGAAGCGGATCGCGGAAGGGCATATGTCTGACGCCATGCTCGACGACCGCAGCAAGGCGCTCATCAGGCGTCAGAACCCGTCGCTGTCAGAAAATGACATGTCGCGGATGCTCTATAAGTTCTGGGAATCGATCGCACTCGACACCGTGCGCAACGAGTACCTGATGCGCACGAGGCTCTACGCCCGGATGGTCCAGGCGTACAATCGCGTCAACCTGGAGAAGTTCAACGACGACGTCTACGCGAACTTGTTTCTCACGCCGCGATCCGATCCATGGTTGGGCCTGCTGTCTGCGGACGTCTACGCCGGCATCGACAACGGTGGCGTGATCGATCGCCGCTAGTTTTTTTGACACGGATCACACGGATTTGATACTCCTAGCCGTGTGATCCGACCAATACTTGTTCTCCTACTCCTGTGGTTTCCTGTCTTCGCTCAAACGACGCAGGAAAAAGTGCGCGACTACCGCCGCGCCAACGAAGACCAGCTTCTCCGCGAATACTTCGACTTCCTTTCGCTGCCAAACGTCGCGAGCGACATCCAGAACATCCGCCGCAACGCCACGCGCATCATGGAGATGATGAAGCAGCGCGGACTCGACCCGCGTCTGCTCGAAGCCGACACGCCAAACACGCCGCCCGCTGTTTTCGCCGAGTGGAAAACACCCGGCGCGCAACGCACGCTGCTCTTCTACGCGCACTACGACGGTCAACCGACCGACCCCAAACAATGGACCAGGACGCTGCCGTGGGAACCGGTCTTTCGTACTGCCGCAATCGAAGCCGGTGGACAGGTCGTATCGGACGATGGCCCTCCAGTGAGCAAGCCGATCAATCCAGAGTGGCGCATCTACGCGCGTTCCGCTTCCGACGACAAAGCCGGCGTGATGGCGATACTCACCGCGTTCGCCGCGCTCAAGGCAAAAGGCGTCGCACTCAACGCAAACATCAAGTTTTTCTTTGAAGGCGAAGAAGAAGCCGGCTCGCCGCACCTCGTCGAGATCATCCGCAAACATAAAGACGCGCTCGCCGCCGATGCGTGGATCATTTGCGATGGACCAGTGCACCAGTCAGGACGCAAGCAGGTCGTGTTTGGCGCCCGTGGCGACACGAATGTCGACGTCACTGTTTACGCTGCGAAACGTCCGTTGCACAGCGGGCATTACGGCAACTGGTCGCCGAATCCAGCAATGATGCTGGCGCGATTGCTCGCGTCGATGAAAGACGCTGACGGACGCGTGACGATCGACGGTTGGTATTCAGACGTCGAACCCTTAGGCACAGTGGAACTGCATGCGATTGCCGACGCGCCGAAGTACGACGAAGAGTTGAAAAAGCAGTTAGGACTGAAGCGCGTCGAAGGCGGCGGTAAGTCGTTGATGGAATTAATCAACGTTCCGTCGCTGAACATAAACGGGTTCGGCAGTGGCGACATTGGCGCGCTCGCACGCAACGTCATTCCGACGACGGCGTCCGCCGTGTTGGACCTCCGGCTCGTGAAGGGCAACGATCACAATCGTCAAACACAAAAACTGATCGATCACATCAAGAAGCAGGGTTATCACGTGATCGATCGCGAACCCACGGACGCTGAACGCACGCAATATCCGCTGATCGCGCGTGTGAACGTCAGGCCCGGTGGCTACAACGCGGAGCGCACGCGCATGGACCTGCCGATCTCGATCGCTGTGATTGAGGCGGTGCAGTCTACGACGCCCGACAAGATCGTGCTGTTGCCGACGTCCGGTGGCAGTCTGCCGCTTTCAATCATCACCGAGAACCTGCGCACCGTGACCATGTCGGTTCCGATTGCGAACTACGACAACAATCAACACGCAGAGA
>JAICGQ010000445.1 GCA_025923035.1 Pyrinomonadaceae bacterium
GCGGGCGCCGAACGTCATTCCGGAAGTTTATTACTACCTGGGCCTCGTCGCGCAGGAACAGAATGACGATGCAGGCGCGATCCCGTTGTTCGAGAAGGCCGTGCAGAAACTGCCGAACTACGCACACGCGCGCATCGCGCTCGGATCGAGTTACATGAAGTTGCGTAACTACACGCGCGCGCGTGAAGAGCTGGAGACGGCGGTGAAACTCGATCCGAACGAACCGAAGGCGCACTACAACCTGGCGCTGCTCTACGCGCGTTTGAACGATCCGGCGCGGGCGCAGGAACAGATGAAGATCGTCGACAGCCTCAAAGCAAAGAGCGGCTCGGCCGACGGTGTCGTCGTGCTGCCGCCTCCTCCTCCCCGGCCGTAAAAGAACAACTTGCTTCATTCGCATATGCAACAACACTCCGCGTCAAGAAAGGTTGCGATCGTTTCAGTGTTGGTGTTGCTGGCGATTAGCGCGTTGGCCCAACGAAACTCGCGGCCTGTCGCTCGCCCTGCCGTTACGTTCGAAGAGATCCCGGCGCAAGCGAGTAAGATCAACTGGACGCACAACAATGCTCAGTCCGCCGATCGACAACTGCCGGAGACCGTAGGTGCGGGTTGTGCGTTTTTCGATTACGACAACGACGGCTGGATGGACGTCTATTTCGTCAACAGTGGTCCATCGGATTTCTTTACGCCTGCGACGCCTTTGAAGAACGGTCTGTTTCGCAACAACCGCGATGGTACGTTCACGGATGTGACTGACAAGGCGGGGGTCGCTGGTGGCCGGTTCGGCATGGGCGTCGCCGCCGCCGATTACGACGGCGATGGCAATGTGGATCTCTACGTCACCAACTATGGACCAAACATTCTGTATCGCAACAACGGCAACGGCACGTTTACGGACGTCACTGACAAGGCAGGCGTGACCGCCCCTGGATGGTCCACCTGCGCTACCTGGTTCGATTACGACAACGACAACAAACTCGATCTGTTCGTGTCTGGCTTTGTGTTTTACGACAAGTCGCAGAACCCGCTCTGCACCGATCCGACACTGCAGCGTCGTTATTACTGCGTGCCGCGGCTTTTCAAACCAACGCCTTCGTACCTCTATCGCAACGCCGGCGACGGCACGTTTCAGGATATGAGTCGTGAATCGGGCATCGCCGCTCATCCTGGTAAATCGTTTGGCGCCGTCGCAACGGACATCAACAACGATGGTCTACTCGACCTCTTCGTCGCCAATGACACGATGCCCAACTTCCTGTTTCTCAACAAAGGGAAAGGGAAGTTTGAAGAGATCGGACTTGCTGCCGGTGTCGCTTACGGCGAATCGGGACGGCCGCGGTCGGGAATGGGTGTCGACGCGGCTGATTATGACGCGGACGGCTGGCAAGATCTTTTTGTTGCGAATATCGATCACGAGTTCTTTAGTCTCTATCACAACGAGCGCGAGCTGATCTTCACTGACCAGCCGGGAGAGATTGCGCCGTCCACTCAACTGCTGAGCGGCTGGGGACTGAAGTTTTTCGACTACGACAACGATGGCGATCCGGATCTGTTTCTTGTCAACGGCCATCCCGACGATATGATCGAGTCGCGAATTCCGCGCGTCAGGTATCGCGAGCCGTTGTTGATGTTTGAGAACACCGGACGTGCGTTCAAGGACGTGAGCGCAACGTCGGGTAGTGTGTTCAGTAAAGTCTTTTCCGGGCGCGGGATGGCGCTCGGCGATTTCGATAACGACGGCGATTCCGACGTGCTTGCGTCGAACAATGGCGAGCCGCCGCTGCTGTTGCGCAACCAGGGTGGCAACCGGAACAACTGGATCGGGCTTCAGCTCGTTGCGACGACGAGTAATCCTGAAGCAGTGGGCGCGGTGATCACGTGGCAGGCCGGCGCCGTAAAGCGCAGTCGGTTGAAGATCGGTGGTGGGAGTTATCTCTCGTCACACGATCCGCGCGAAATACTCGGCATCGGTGCGGCTACGAAGATCGACTCGATCGAGATACGTTGGCCCAGCGGCAAGGTCGACAAACTGACAAACCTCCCCCTGAACCGGTATGTGAGAGTGGTTGAAGGTGAGGGCATCCGTTCTAAATAGAATCGCAGGGATTTGCGCGGTCGCGTTGCTGGTGGGCGTCTTTGGATACGCTCAGCGAGAGGACATCTTCTCCGACTGGCGGCCGAACTCGGACACGCAAGGCGTGCGCTATGTCGGCAGCAAAGCGTGTCTCGACTGTCACAAGGCGCAGGCGCCGCAGTTGAATACCCCAATGGGCCAGGCGCTCGAAGTCGCGCCTGATTGTCGCATCGTCACCGCGCGCGGAAAGCTGACGTTCAAGAACGGACCTTACACATACGAGCTCGCGCGCCAGCACAATTCCGTCGTCTACACCATCAGCGACGGCGCGAAAAGCATTAGTAAACCGATTCTTTACTGTTTCGGCCAGGGCCACGTCGGCCAGACGTACCTGTTTCGTCACAACGACATTCTTTACGAAACGCGCGTCAGTTACTTTGAAAAACTTCGCAAGCTCGACTTCACGATCGGACATCAGCCGGCAGTGCCGACGTCGCTCGAAGACGCGCTCGGACGCGCGATTGGTGGCGACGAGCCGCAGCAGTGTTTCGGTTGCCACACGACTGGGGCCGTTCATGGACTGGAGTTGAAGTTAGACCAACTGAACGCGGGTGTTGGTTGTGAGGCGTGTCATGGACCAGGCGAGAAACATCTCATCGCCGCGAAAACGTCGAACGCCGCAAACCCCACGAACTCGAGGAAATTAGCTGCGCTCGAGATATTCAACCCGGGAAAGCTGAGCGCGCACGACTTGACGCAATCCTTCTGCGGCACGTGTCATACAGGTTTTGAGCAAGCGATGTTGCAGCCGGGACAAGGTGGCATCAACAACATTCGCTTCCAGCCGTATCGCATGTTCAATAGTCGCGGGCACAACGCTGATGATGCGCGGCTTGGCTGCGTCGCGTGTCACAACCCTCACGATAAGCTCGAGAAAGACGCCGCGTACTACGATCCAAAATGCCTCGCGTGTCACTTAACTAAACCCAGCGACAGCAAAACCACACGTCGCAACGCCGACGCCTGTCCCGTGAGTACGAAGCAATGTGTGACCTGTCACATGCCCCGCGTTGAACTTCCCGGCATGCACGCCTCCTTCACCGATCACTGGATCCGCATCGCCCGCCCCGGCGATCCAACACCGCGTTAAGTAGTTCAAAATTTCGTTGACAGGTGAAGATGACGAGAGTAAAGTGGCCCACATTTCTCCCCGGTCTCAGAAAACCATTCACGTGTAACTCCTGATCCCCGGAGTTACTGACAGCCCACCATTGCGGAAACCTTTTTAACGTTCACCTTGGACGTGGGAGACTCGTATGTCCATACTCAACTACTCACAATCTCTTAGTATCTTCTACCGAACCGTATTGATGATTTGCATGATCACCAGCGTGTGTTTGGCCCAAGACGGGTCGAACAAACGTGGGTTTAGTCCCGGAAACTCGTTCTCGATCGGCGACATCGAAACGATCAATACAACGAACGGCAACTTGATGCTGCGCTTTCCGATGGCATCTTTACCTGCCGGACGGAATGGCCTATCAGCCGGGCTCAATCTCTATTACAACAGCAAACTTTACGACACTGAAACGCA
>JAICGQ010000446.1 GCA_025923035.1 Pyrinomonadaceae bacterium
AACCTATGGCGGGCGATATAGCGAAATCCGTTATATGCGGCGGTCCGGCGCGCTGTAGTCGCTCGGCGCCGACGCCATGCGTTCGGGAGAAGAAAGCGTGAACGTGGGCCGTTTTTCGCGGTTTTTTCGGGTTGCCAGCTCGGCCACGCCAGGCATTACATAGAAAACTGACACACTGCCGAGCAGGAACCCCGTCAGCAAGCGCGAGGTGTGCGTGTTCTCCCAAATGCCGAGGAAAGTAAGCAGGAAATCGATTGCCATCGGTACTGCTGACAGGACCAGCCACACCGGCGGCGGCCACTCGATCGCTCGCAACGAACGTAACAGCGGGTAGACGAGCAACGTCAGCGAGAATCCTGCGTAAAGCCCGGTGCAGCGCGAGCAGACCGCGAATTTGTGTCCGGCGATGAAGTAGGAACGTTCGGGGATTTGATGGCAGAACGTGGCAAAACCGCCGTAGATGCTCTTCGCAAGTTGTGGGTACGTTGCGGCGGTTAGCGGCGCGACGACGATCAGCGAAACTAACGCGAGTATAAATATCGTGCTGATCAACCAGACCCGTCTCATAAAATCCGTGGTCTTCAGAAGCGGATCACCGTGTCCGGTCCGCCCTCGATGTGCAACGTGTCGACAAAGCGAATGTGTCGCGACTCCGTCGTCATAACCATCGAATGCGTTCGTTTGCCCGCGCCGAAGAACCGCACGCCTTTCAACAACGCGCCGTCCGTCACGCCGGTTGCAGCGAAGATGATCCTCTTGCCCGGCGCGAGATCGTCTGTGTCGTAAACCTTCTGCGGATCGCGAATACCCATCGTCGCGAGGCGATCGAGCACTTCGCTCTCGGAAGGCACTTTGTCTTTGTCGACGCCGAGTCGTTCGGGATCCCAAACGAGACGCGCCTGGATCTCGCCGTTCAAACACTTCATCGCCGCTGCGGTGATCACGCCTTCTGGAGCACCACCGATGCCTATCAAAGCATGAATGTTCGTGCCCGCGACCGCCGCTGAAATACCGGCGGAAAGGTCGCCGTCAGAGATCAGACGAATGCGAGCGCCCGCGGCGCGTACGTCACCAATCAGTTTTTTATGACGTGAACGATCGAGAACGATCACGGTGAGATCTTCGATGTCGCGGCCCAAACGGCGCGCGATGTTTTTAAGGTTGTCTTTGACTGGCGCATCGATGTCCACAACCCCGCGGGACGATGGACCGACAACGATTTTGTCCATGTAAATGTCGGGCGCGTTGAGCAAGCCCCCGCGTTCGGCCGCTGCGAGAACGGCGATCGCGTTGTTGGCGCCGAGCGCGCAAAGGTTTGTGCCTTCGAGCGGGTCGACGGCAATGTCGACCTCGGGGCACGACTCCGCCAGTTCCTCGCCCGCATGAAATCCGCCGCCAACTTCCTCGCCGATGTAGAGCATGGGGGCATCGTCGCGTTCGCCTTCGCCGATCACGACGCGCCCGCGCATCGGCACCGTATCCATCACTTCGCGCATCGCCTCGACGGCAACCTGATCGGAGTAACTACGATCGCCCTGGCCCATTGTGCGCGCCGCGGCGATCGCCGCCGCCTCGCATACGCGGAGGAAGTCGAGAGACAGCTCACGGTCAGTCCTCATGTCATCACGCATTTACAAAGCTCTCCTGGTTTGGAAGTTTTTCAGAATGCTCATTTCCCCGTGCAGTTCTGATGAGGAAGCGTGCTCATACTAACAGAGCAACCTACAATTTTGTAGCCGGGCCGTAGTAGACAAAGATTAAGTCAACGAGTAATCTCAGCCGACATTTGGTGTGCGCGTCCGCGCGTCAGCTTCGTTTCAGCGTCCTCATCACATGGATCGAAGAATAGAGTTTGTGATCTCCTCACTGGAAAACGACACGTCACGTGCGTGGGACACTGATACGCTCGCCACGCTGGTGAATCTGTCGCCTTCGCGCTTTCGACACCTTTTCAAACAGGAAACGGGAACCAGTCCGCGTCAATACTTGCGCGAGCTCCGGCTGCGAAAAGCCGAAGTGTTGCTGGCGACGACGTTTCTGTCGCTCAAGGAGATCGCGGAATCGATCGGCCTCGTTTCACTGACGCACTTTATGAAGGATTTCCGTGAGCGACACGGAATGACGCCGCGCGCGTATCGCATTGCTGCGCGACTGGCGGCGCTGAAGTCGAAGTCAAAGAAAACTTAGCCACTTTCGTCACAAAATAGCCGCTTTCGGCAATTGACCCGGACCACGTCCTGTCCTAAAGTGCGCATCGCCCCACGAAACATCACAAACAATTGGAGTTAAGGAATGATGTCCCAGTCCTCACGGGGAGTGTGTGTCTTTTTGTGGTTCGTTGTCGTCGCCGCGGTCGCGCGAGGGCAGACGCGTGAAACGGTTGTTGCTTCGGTCGATGGTGTTCCGATCACGCAGCAGGAGGTGGACGACTCGATCGCGGCGCGTGTTTATCCGCTGCAACAACAACTCTACGCAATCAGA
The DNA here is from genome assembly GCA_025923035.1 of Pyrinomonadaceae bacterium. Classification (GTDB taxonomy): domain Bacteria; phylum Acidobacteriota; class Blastocatellia; order Pyrinomonadales; family Pyrinomonadaceae; genus PSRF01. The sequence continues at coordinate 2,482 of JAICGQ010000446.1, forward strand.
AAAGCTGCGCTGGAGAATTTGATCGTTTCGCGATTGCTTGAAGTGGAGGCAAAGGCTCGCGGTGTGTCTGTTGACGAGCTGCGACGGCAACTCACGCAGGGCGAGATCAACGTGACGCGCGCGCAGGTCGAAGAAGCGTTCGCGCAGAATGCGTCGTTCTTCGCGTCGATGAGTCCCGACGAAGCGCGAGAGAGACTGCGGTTGGATCTCGAAAACCAGGCACGCATGAAGCACTACCGCGCCGCATTGGAACGACTCCGAAAGAAGTGGTCCATAGCAGTGACGCTGGCGGAACCGGCGTTTGCGCTGCGTTTGGATGATGGGACGTCGCCTGCTGTCGGGGCGGTGAAGGCAGCGGTGACGATCGTTGAGTTTTCTGATTTCGAGTGTCGCTTCTGCCGCGAGGTGCAACCGGCATTGAAGCAGGTGCTCGAAAACTACGGGAAAGACGTGCGGCTGGTGTTCAAACATCTTCCGCTGGAAGGCCATCGCAATGCAGTGCCGGCGGCGCGGGCCGCGTATTGCGCCGGCGAGCAGGAACGGTTCTGGCAGTTTCACGATGGGCTGTTTGGTCTGGAAAGCGTGTCACCCAGCGCTTTCGAACGGATTGCCGCGGACCTTGGCTTGGGACTCGAGCGGTTCAAGGCGTGTGTGAGTTCGGAGCAGTCGCGCGCGGCCGTGGTTCGAGACATGGAGTTGGCGCGGAGTCTTCGTATCGACAGTACGCCGAGCTTCCTCGTGAATGGAAAGTTGATCAAGGGCGCGCTCAGTTTCGCGGAGTTTCAGAAGATTATCGAGCGCGAGTTAAAACAAACGTCCTCACTAAACTAGGAGATCCTCATGAAGAAAATGAATTGGATTTTGATCTGTGTTGCGATCTGCTGGGCGCCTGCAAGCGCGGCTCGGCAGGAGAAGTCGATCAGGGAGACTTACGCGCGGCTCGAAACCTACAACGCCGCAGCCCAGGTGCTGGAGAATGAATTTACGAACAGGCGCTTCGCGGCCGAGGGTAATCTTCGCTTTGAACTCGGCGACTTTCGTTCGGGTGACGTTAAAGAGATTCTCGGGCGCCCGTATGCTGAACTGATCACACTGCCGACCGGCGACGTCATCTCTCTCACGCGCG
>JAICGQ010000447.1 GCA_025923035.1 Pyrinomonadaceae bacterium
CACGATACACTGGCTGCCAAACGTCTCGGCACAGGCGTGGATCAAATGCGGGTTCTCAACTGCGGCAGTGTTCAGCGTGACCTTGTCAGCGCCGGCACGCAGGATCGCGCGAATGTCATCAACCGATCGCAGTCCACCGCCGACCGTAAACGGAATAAACACCTCATCGGCCACGCGCCGCACGAGATCCGTCACGATGTCGCGCTTGTCAGACGACGCAGTGATGTCGAGAAACGTCAGTTCATCCGCGCCTTCGGCGTCATAACGTTTCCCCTGTTCCACTGGATCGCCGGCGTCTGTCAGCGAAACAAAGCGAATGCCTTTGACCACACGGCCGTTGTCGACGTCGAGACACGGAATGATTCGCTTAGCTAACATCGACGAAGTTTCTCAACATCCGCAGTCCAACCTGCTGACTCTTCTCAGGATGAAACTGCACGCCGCAAACATTGTCTCGGGCCACCACCGACGCGTACCTCACACCATACTCAGTTTCGCCAACCATCACCTCGTCGCTCAGCGGTTCGCAGTAGAACGAATGAACGAAATAACAGAACGCGCCATCCTCAACGCCGGCAAATAACCGGTGTTGCTGTCGCTGTCGAATCCGGTTCCATCCGACCTGCGGCACAACCAATTCGTTTTCAAATCTCCGCACCCGGCCACGCAGCAATCCGAGCCCATCCGTGGTCCCAAACTCATCCGACACTTCAAACAACATCTGCATGCCGACGCAGATTCCCAGCAACGGCGTTCCTGCACGAGCGCGTTCATGGACCAACGAATCAAAACCTCGCGCCCGCAACTCCTTCATGCACGACGCAAACGCCCCGACACCCGGTAACACCAATCGTTCTGCACTTCGCAAAACACTCTCGTCCGCACTGATCACCGCCTCGCAACCCGTCGCGGCAAACGCCTTCTCAACGGACCGCAAATTCCCAACGCCATAATCAATAATTGCGACGCGACTCACAGTGATCCCTTCGTGCTCGGCACCCCGGTTACGCGGCTGTTCAACTCTACTGCCTGTCGCAACGCCCGCGCCGACGCCTTGAATGTCCCTTCCAGAATATGATGTGTGTTGCGTCCCCGCAGGCAGTCGATATGCAGGTTAAACTTCGCCGTCTCCGAAAACGAGCGCCAGAAATGCTCCGCCAGCTCGACCGAGAAGTTTCCGATCTTCTGACGTTTGGTCTGCACCTCGTAAACCAGATAAAAACGACCCGACAGATCGATCACGGAACGACACAGCGCCTCGTCCATCGGCACTAGCGCTTCACCGTAACGATTGATCCCCTTCTTGTCGCCGAGCGCCTGGACCAGCGCGTGGCCCAACGTAATCGCGATGTCTTCGACCGAATGATGATCGTCAATTTCGAGATCGCCTTTGCAGTTCACTTGCAGATCGAACAAGCCATGCTTCGCGAACAGCTCCAGCATATGCTCCAGAAACGGCACGCCGATCGAGATCTTCGACCGTCCGCTGCCGTCGAGCGAAAGCTTCACGCGGATGTCAGTCTCTTTGGTCTTGCGATGCACCTCCGCTGAACGCGAATTTGTTTTTTTGTTATTCACCGCAGATCTCCCGCAATCCGGCTAACAACTCGTCATTCTCTTCCGGCCTTCCGACGCTGACGCGAAAATACTTCTTCAGCATCGGATAGCCGCTGACGTCGCGTACCAAAACGTCCCGCAGCAACAACTCTTCGAAAACCACCTTCGGCTCAATCTCCGTCCTGACCAGCATAAAGTTTCCCTTCGAAGCGAGTGGCGTCAGGCTTCTGATCTGCGACAACTGGTCAAACAAACGCTGCCGCTCGTTGATGATGCGCTTCACCAACGGGCGCAGATCGGTCTCGTACCTGTCGACAGCCATTTCCGCCGCCATCTGCGAAAACGCGTTCAGGTTGTAAGGGAGCACGGCCTTGCGAATCTCACGCACGACGTCGGGTTGGCCCATCAGGTAACCAACACGCAACGCTGCGAGCGCCATAGCCTTCGAGAAAGTGCGCAACACGATGAGGTTCTCGTGGTCCTCCAACAGCGGCACGACGGAATGTTCTGCAAACTCGTGATACGCCTCGTCGATCACAACGAGTCCGCGCGCGATGCCGAGTAGTTTGACGAGATCCTCATCGCTGATCACGCAGCCGCTTGGATTGTTTGGTGAACAGATGATCGTCACCTCCGGCTGGCGCTCTTCGACGACGCTGAACAGCAGATCGCTGTTGTATTGCAGGCTGTTCGTCAGCGAAATGCTTTCGACGTCGCCGCCGAGCACTGTCGCCACTTGCCGGTACAAAGCAAACGTCGGTTCGCAAATCAACACGCGCTTCTTTGGCCCAACCGTGACCATCAGCACGGCCTGGATCAGCTCGTTCGAGCCGTTACCGGCGATGATGTGGTCCGGCCGCAAGCAGGCGAAGTCGGCGAGTCGCTCGTGCAAACTCGCGGGGATGAAGTCGGGATAGCGCGACCATCGCATGTCCTCAAACTGGTTCAGGATCTCCTGCCTGAGGACGAGTGACATGTCCCACGGATTTTCGTTCTGATTGAGCTTTGTTTGCGCCCGATGCGGTGAAAGCGAGTAGGCCCGAAGACCGCGCACCGCAGGCTTGATGATGTCGAGTACTTTTTTCATCTGTCGTTCCGAATTGAAGCGGATCTCGCGTGGGCGGCAAGTCCTTCGCACTCCGCAAGGACCGCGATCGAGTCCGACACTTTACTAAACGCCTCAGACGAGTAGCGCAACATGCTGGTACGCTTCACAAAATCGTAAACTCCGAGCGCCGACGAGAAACGCGCGGTACGGCCCGTAGGCAACACGTGGTTTGGACCAGCGACATAGTCGCCGACAGCTTCCGGCGAATGTCCTCCGAAGAAGATTGCACCGGCGTGCCGGATCCTCGCCGCGGCTGTTTCGTCATCGGCAGTCACAAGCTGCAGATGTTCGGGAGCGATCCAGTTTGCAATCGCACACGCGTCGTCGATCGTGTTGACGATGATGATGGCGCCGTAGTCTTTCAACGATGCCGCGGCGATCGCGCGTCGCGGTAGTGATTCGAGCTGGTGTTGGGCCTCGTGGGCCACCGCGGCCGCGAGCGATTCGCTTGTCGTGATCAGAATCGACGAAGCGTCTTCGCCGTGTTCGGCCTGCGCCAATAGATCCGCCGCGATGAAATCCGCGCGCGCGCCGTCATCTGCGATGATGACGACCTCGCTTGGGCCAGCGATCGCGTCGATGCCCACCACGCCAAACACCAGCTTCTTTGCCGCGGCCACGTACTTGTTTCCCGGACCGGTGATCTTGTCCACGCGCGGAATCGTTTGCGTTCCGAAAGCAAGTGCGGCGATCGCGTGTGCGCCGCCGACAGCGTAGATTTCGTTGATATTCAACTCGCGCAAAGCAGCCGCGACGGCGGGGCTCTCCGCCAGCGTCCGAGGCGGTGTGACAACGACGATCCGCTCGACGCCTGCGACTTGCGCAGGGACGACGTTCATCACGACCGACGACGGATACGCGGCGGTGCCCCCTGGGACGTACAGGCCGACACTCTCGAGAGGCGTAATGCGTTGACCAAGACTCACCCCGTC
>JAICGQ010000448.1 GCA_025923035.1 Pyrinomonadaceae bacterium
GCTACTGGAGCGAAAGAAGCAGCGCCGGTATTCCGGTCGTGCAACTCCGGTGTTGCTGTTGGACTACCTCATCGCAAACCGCCTCGTTGACGGTTAGGCGTTCGGGCGCGAAACCGTCAACACTCGAGCAAACTTTCGGCGAAAGCTTACGAGGCGGAAACGACAACACTTGTGCTGCAATTTCACTCCCACTTCTTGCAGCTATTGTTCCGCAGTGGACTGCAATTGCGGATCGATCGTTTCCGCGTACTTTTGCTGATGATTGACCAGTTAGCGCGATTCTTGGAGCCGATTGCTATCCAAAAACGTGGGTGAATTATATAGAAATTTGTACGAACGGGTCAAACAAATCAGTTTTTCGTAGCTAGTCCGTCGGCGAGGACTTCGGACAAGCGCGACATCAACAGGTAGGCAGGATTATCCACAGACCACATGGTCTCCGGCATCTCGTCGCAGGAGATAGCCATCGCGATCTTCCCTTTCTTCGTGTAAAGAATGCCGACAGCGCTCCGGAGCCGGTCCAATGCGCCGTATTTACTCGCCATCGGCACACTCGAGAGCGAGCGACCGATCGCATTGCGGCCCTGTTCGCGTTTCATGAGATCGATCATCTCTTTCGACGCGGCTGGGCTGATGATCTCGCCTCGTTCGAGTTTCTCCATGACCAGGACCAGCTCGCGTGGTGTCGCCATGCCGAGTCCATACTTCTTGTTTTCCGGATCTTTTCCGGCCGCGCTTTCGCCGCCGCTGCCAATCTTGCGCATGATCTTGATGTTCTTGAAACCAAGCGACTCCATTCGTGCGTTGACGGCGTCGGTGGTCAGGACGTCGAGCACGAGATTGGTGGCAGTGTTGTCGCTGAGGATCATCATCAGGTTTACGGCGTCGCGCAGCGTGAGCCGCAGGCCGTCGGAGAGTTCGGTGAGAATGCCGGAGCCGGAGACCTTCTTTTCTTTCGTGAGGACCACTTCGTCGGTCCATTTGATCTTGCCTTCGTTAACGCGTGCGAAAGCTTCGATCATGACGGCTATCTTGATCGTGCTCGCGGTGCGTACGCGGTTGTCCGGATTGAATGAGTAGGTCTCGCCCGTGTCGAGGTTCTTGGCGAAGAGACTGACTTTGCCTTTGAAGGAACCCGTGAGTGATTTGACGTCGTTGTCGAGAGATTTCTGGGCGGAAGCTGAAACGCAAATCAAGAAAACAAGCAGAACCGATTTAATTTTCATAAGCGTCCCAGCGCGACCAGCAATTCGGCGTTGAGTATCGCTGCGCCCGCGGCGCCGCGAATCGTGTTGTGGCTAAGAGCGACGAAACGATAGTCGAGCACTGAATCGGGCTTGATTCTGCCGACGGTGACCGTCATGCCGCGTCCGGCGTCGCGGTCCAACTTTGGTTGCGGCCGGTTCTCTTCGTCGCGGATAGCAATCGGTGCAGCCGGCGCGGTGTGTAGTCCAAGCTCTTGCGGCAACGAACGAAAGTCGGTGAGCGCGTCGCGCAGGTTTTCGAGTGATGGTTTGCGTGCAAACTTCACGCGCACCGCAGCCATGTGACCATCGGCGACGTTCACGCGATGACATTGAGCACTGACGGCCATCGGCGCAGGCTCGATTCGCGATTCATTGAAGCGGCCGAGTATTTTGACTGTCTCTGCTTCAATCTTCTCTTCTTCGCCGCCGATGAACGGCAACACGTTATCGATGATATCGAGCGAAGCAACGCCGGGATAACCCGCGCCGGAGAGCGCTTGCAGAGTTGTGGCTACACACGCATCGATGCCGAACGCCGCATGCAACGGCGCCAGTGCGAGCGCGATCATGATCGTCGAGCAGTTTGGATTCGTAACGATGAATCCGCCTTTCGCATACTTGCCTCGTTGCTGCTCAAGCAAGCCGATGTGCTCGTGATTGACCTCCGGAATCAACAGCGGCACATCTTCGTCCATGCGAAACGCCGATGAGTTGCTAATCACCGGATAGCCGGCTGCGGCAAAGCTTCCCTCGGTTTCGCGGGCGATCTCACCGGGCAAACTCGAAAACACGAGATCGCAATCGAGCGGCGGCGCCGGCGGTTGCACCGGCAGCGTGCGAACCGCGGTCGGCATTTCACCATTCAACCGCCAGGTGCAAGCCTCGCCAAAAGTCTTTCCCTGCGAGCGGTCGGAAGCCGCTACGGCAGTAACTTCAAACTGTGGGTGGTCCACCAGCAGTTCAATAAATCGCTGTCCGACCATTCCGGTCGCGCCTAGAATTCCTACTCGATACTTACGGCTCATCGTAGTTTTTGCAAACCTCGCTTTATCCGCTGTACTCCTTCAGCTAGCGTGTCGTGGTCAGCACAGAACGACACACGCAAATACCCCTCGCTCTCACTACCAAACGCACCTCCGGGCACGGTGATCACGCCCGCTTCCAGCAAGGCCTCGGCGACTGCCATTGATGAACCATACGAGCGAACATCTACCATCGTGTAGAACGCGCCGTCGGGCGTCGCCGTGTTTAGTCCCAGCTCGTCGTAAATCAACTGCAGCAGGTGATCGCGTCGCGAACGGAACGTCTCGCGAAACGCCGCACGCGCAGCTTCTGCTTCATCACTCCACGCAACCAGCGAAGCCTTTTGCGAAACTGCCGACGCACACGTGGTCACGTAACCGTGCAACACCAGCGCCGCTTTGACGACCTCTTCGCCACCGGCGAGCCAGCCAAGTCGCCAACCCGTCATGCTCATCGACTTCGACAATCCGCCGATCACGATCGTGCGATCGAAAAAAGACGATAACGACTCGGGACGTTCATCAGTGTAATAAAGGTCGCGATAGATCTCGTCGCTGATCACGTACGCATCGTGATCTTGCAACGCCTCGGCGATGCTGACCAGGTCGTCGTGCGAAAGCGTTCGTCCGGTCGGGTTCGACGGGCTGACGCAAACGACAACTTTCGTCCGCGGTGTCAACGCGCGTCGAAACTCATGCGCATCGAACCCGAATTCGCGAAACCGCGGCAGGCGATAAAACTGCGCTTCGCCACCCGCCATACGTACGATCGTCGGATAAGCGACGAACCCGGGATTCGGCAGCAACACTTCGTCGCCGTCATCGACGAGCGTCAGCAGCGCAAGGTACAACGCCTCTTGCGATCCGGCAGTGATGATAACGCGATCGGGATTCTCCCCGAGATACGCATAATCACCCGCAACCAGCTTGCGCAACTCGGGCAAACCCGCCTGCGACGTGTAACCGTTCTGCTCGTCAGTGATTGCGCGAACCGCCGCGCGGCGAATGACTTCCGGCGTCGGCACGTCAGGCTCGCCGAGTCCGAGGTTGATACTGCCCGGTCGCGCGCGATCGAACACCTGCCGGATGACGCTCTTTTGAATCCCTTGTAGCCGCGCCGGAAGCGCAAAACTCTTCAACGCAAAAAGTCCTCTAATTGCACGGACGATTCCGTCTTCTCATCTCGATACTTCACGATCACCGCAGCATACAGCGACAGTCCCCAGTCGCGACCACGCTCGTTGTTGACCGCACGCGCGCCGGGAACGACGACGGCGCCGGCCGGAACCTCGAGTGGTCCATCGGCCGTTCGCTGATA
>JAICGQ010000449.1 GCA_025923035.1 Pyrinomonadaceae bacterium
CAGCATGCAGATTCGACAATTGGAGAACGAAATCGGCGCTAAAGTGTTTGTGCGAGCGCCCCGTCACGTTATTTTGACCGAAGCCGGCGAACAACTTTTACGACGCGCCCGGCACATTTTGCGCGAGCACGACGCCGCGCTGGACGAGATTGCGGAGCTCGCGGGCGCCGAACGCGGACGGTTGCGAATCGGCAGTGCCTCGGCGATGGTCCTGACGGACCAGCTACCGGTAATCCTCGCCGAACTGCGCGCGCAGCATCCGGCAGCTGAAATCGGTGTTACCTCGGGAACGAGCGAAGTGGTGGTGGATCAGATCCTCGCCGGCGACGTTGATATCGCTTTCGTTTCGCTGCCGGTTGACGTACGCGGCATCAAGACCGAACGACTGAGCGAAGACCAGCTAGTTGCGATTGCCTCGCCGCGTCACAAGCTCGCCAGGCAACGTACGATCAGTGCTTACACACTCGCTGGTGAACGATTGATCCTCGGCGAACGCGGCGGCAACACGCGACGGCTGATCGATCAGTTTTTCGCGCAGGCTGGTGTGACGCTGCACGTCGCGATGGAGTTGAGCAGGCAACAGGCGATTCGCCGAATGGTCGAGGCAGACATGGGCGTCGGCATCGTGCCGTTGCAATCGGTGATTGAAGACGTCGAAAGTGGAAAGCTGGTTCGCTGGTGGATCGAAGGCGCGCAGATCAACTGGGAACTCGGAATCGCGCAACTTACCGGCGGCTACGAGTCTCCGATCATGCAAACCTTCATTCGCCTGTCGCGCGCAACGTTCGGACCCGACGGCAGCACCCGAGCTAAGAAAAAATCAGCCCTCCGGCGATCGCAGAAGAATCGATGAGAATAGTTGTCTTTGGAACAGGTGGAGTCGGCGGTTTCTTCGGCGGGCGTTTAGCGCACGCCGGGGACGACGTTACATTTATTGCTCGCGGCGAGCACCTGCGCGCGATCAAAGCCAGTGGACTGAAGGTCGACAGTACGCTGGGAGACTTCGTCGTAGTGCCTGCAAAGGCGACGGATGACGTTAGCGAAGTCGGCGAAGTAGATCTAGTGATTGTCGGCGTTAAAGCCTGGCAAGTTTCGGAGGCGGCGCGCGCGATGAAACCGCTGGTCGGTCCGGGCACAACTGTGCTGCCCTTGCAAAATGGTGTTGATGCCGTAGCGCAACTTGTCGCTGAACTCGGCGCGGACAGAATCATCGGGGGATTATGCAGGATCGTGAGTTTGGTTGTCGGACCAGGTCATGTCAAACATGCGGGATTCACGCCCTCGATTGTGATCGGCGAGATCGACGATCGACGAACGGATCGCATCACGCGGATCGAACAGCTGTTCAAGCGTGCCGGGTTGGAAATAACGGTGGCGCCGGACATACAAGCCGCACTGTGGACCAAGTTTCTTTTCATTGCCTCGTTCAGTGGAGTTGGCGCGATGGCTAACGCACCGGCCGGAGTCCTTCGTTCAGATCCGAAATGGCGAGCACAAATACTTCACGCCATGGAAGAGATTTACGCGTTGGCCCAGGCGCGCAAGATCAAACTGTCGCCCAATTCGATCGACAACGCGATAGCCTCCGTCAATGCCTTGCCTGAAGATGCAACCAGCTCCATGCAACGTGATATTGCTGCTGGACGACCATCGGAGCTTGAGTCACAGAATGGAGCGGTCGTCCGTCTGGCGCGTGAATCCGGCGTCCAGGTTCCAACCCACGCTCTTATCTATGAAACTTTAAAGCCGTTAGACCAGAAGGCGCGTGCGGCGACTTCTTAGTGCACCATGGTGCCAACCCCTTTCGTCTGCAAACGAATTCGATAAACAACAGTGTTCGAAGTGATGAACAGGGTCGAACTATCTTCGCCCCAGGCGCAGTTTCCTGTCGGCGTACCGAGATCGAAACGACCCAGCAACGTGCCGTCAGGTGCGAGGATAAACAGACCACCTGGTGCAGTGGCAAAGAGGTTGCCGTGCACGTCCACCTTCAACCCGTCCGCACCGCCACGCAGTCCTTTCGATGCTTCATTGCCGTCAAAAAACACCCTTTTCGGCGACAAGGTGCCGTCTTTCTTCACGTCAAACACGAACCAGGTCGCGGAAGCCGAGTCGGCGACGTAGAGCTTCTTTTCATCGGGAGAAAACGCAATACCGTTGGGTGCTTTGATCTCGCTTGTCAGCAACGTCAGCTTGCCGTCTCGCGAAAGGCGATACACACCTTGAAAAGGCAATTCCTTTTTCGGATCGTTGAACGTTTGCGGCAGACCGTATGGTGGATCAGTGAAATACAAGTCACCGTTTGATTTGAAGACCAGATCGTTTGGACTATTGAGACGCTTGCCTTGATAGTTATCAACCAGCGTCGTCCATTTTCCATCTTTCTCGAGACGGCTGATTCGCCGATCGCCGTGTTGGCAGAACACGAGGCGGCCCTCTCTATCGAAGGTCAATCCATTCGAGCCCGGTTCGCGGCCCGTGAACTTCTCCTTTCCGCTATACCCGCTTGGCTCGAGAAAGGTCTGAGCTGGTTCTCCGGCTTTCCACTTGATTATTCGGTTGTTCGGAACGTCTGAGAAAAGCAGATAGTTACCCGCTCGACTCCAAACAGGACCTTCGGCCCAGACATAGCCATCTGCGATTTTTTCGAGTGCGGCGTCCGCTGGAACTACCTGATCGAGCCGCGGATCAAGCCGCACGATCGCAGGAACTGATGAAACACTCGTCTGACCAGGCCGCACACCAGCGATGGCGACCGATGCTAGCAAGACAAACAGCGCTGTCAGTCGGAGTGCGAGCTTCAACGAGCGTGCATTGATTATCTTCATGGCTTATCTCTTCTCCGCGATCTCCGGTTCACCGGTCCTTGATCCTCTGACGGCCTCGATCAGTTGACCGATATCGTCTTCGTTGTTGAAAAAATCGGTGGAGACGCGGATGCCTTCAGGCTTTTCCGTCACCATGATCTTTTTCTCCGCCAGCGCGGCAACCACGCGCGCGGGGTCCTCGGTTGCCACTAACGTCTCCGCTGAACGAAATTGTTCATCGCTGAGTGGCGACAGCACGCGCCAACCAGCTTCCTGCAAACGATCCGTCAACATTCGATTCAAGTCGAGCGCTCGTGTCTCGACGTTCTTCATTCCGAGCGACTGCAGGAGTTCGAGTGAAGCACCCAGTGCGAAGATGCCAGCGAAGTGCGGACATCCGAGTTCCGACCGCGCTGAGAGGTCGTGACGCAGATGGATCTCGTTGTTCTGCATGTCGTACGGATGCTGAACGCTGAGCCAGCCGATCCCACGCTGATGCGTTTTCGACTGTAGTTCCCTGCTGATGTAGACAAAACCTGAACCATAACCAGATCGCATCCATTTGTGTCCGGTCGAGCACAGCGCGTCGATCTTCATTCGTTTCACGTCGATCTCGAACGCGCCGGCCGCCTGGCTTGCGTTGATGACGAGTACGTGCGCCCCTTTGATCTCTCCGAGCGCTGCGAGATCGGAACGAAATCCGTTCGAGTACTGAACGTGGCTCATCGAGATGATTCCGGTGCGCGTGTTCATCGCATGACGTACGTCTTCCGCTG
>JAICGQ010000450.1 GCA_025923035.1 Pyrinomonadaceae bacterium
CACCGTCAAATACCTGACCGAACAATATCAACGCCTGGGACTGAAGCCCGGGAATCCCGACGGTACGTATGTTCAGAAGGTCCCCCTCGTGGGATTTACGGGCGTCCCAACCGCTTCATTCACTGCTGGCGGCAAGCAGCTAAACCTGACATTTCCCCAGGACTACGTCGCCGTCTCGCGCCGGTTCGTTCCCGAATCAAAAGTCGAAAATTCCGACATGGTGTTTGTCGGTTACGGCGTAGTGGCGCCGGAGTATGGATGGGACGACTACAAAGGACTCGACGTCCGCGGCAAGACGATCGTGATGCTGATCAACGATCCGCAAGTTCCCCTCGCCGCCAACGACCCGAAAACGCTCGACGATAAGATTTTCAAGGGCAAGGCAATGACGTACTACGGCCGCTGGACCTACAAGTATGAGATTGCCGCGCAGAAAGGCGCCGCGGCCGCAGTGATCATTCACGAAACCGACACGGCCGGCTATCCCTATGAAGTTGTTTCCGGAAGTTGGTCGCGTGAGAACTTCGACATTCAAACGCCTGACAAAAACATGGGCCGTGCTGCGGTGGAATCATGGATCACAACCGACCGCGCGAAGGAGTTGTTTACTGCCAGCGGCCAGGACTTCGACGCACTGAAAAAAGCCGCGCTTTCGAAAGACTTCAAGCCAGTCGCGCTCAACGCAAAAGCGAACATGACGGTTAAAAACACACTGCGTGAGATCGATTCGAACAACGTCATCGGCAAGCTCGAAGGGTCCGATCCGGCGCTGAAGAACGAGTACGTCATCTACACCGCGCACTGGGACCACCTCGGACGCGATCCAAAACTAACGGGCGATCAAATTTACAATGGCGCGCTCGATAATGCCTCAGGCACTGCAGCATTGCTCGAGATCGCTGAAGCATTCACTAAACTCGCGACACCTCCTAAACGATCCATTCTGTTTCTTGCAGTTACGGCGGAAGAGAAAGGTTTACTGGGTGCGAAGTATTACGCCGAGAACCCCCTGTATCCACTTAATAAAACGCTCGCAAACATCAACATGGATGGCGTTAACCAGTGGGGCAGGACCGCGGACATCACGATGGTGGGCGACGACAACAGCACTTTGATCGACTTGCTGCGTGAAGTTGCCGCGACACAGCGGCGCACGGTGACCCCGGATCCGGAATCAGACAAAGGGCTTTACTACCGCTCGGATCATTTCGAGTTTGCGAAACAAGGCGTGCCCGCGCTCTACACTGATTCCGGAAGTAACTACGAAGGAAAAGACAAAGCATTCAGCGAACAGAAGCGCAACGAATACACCACCAGGGACTACCATAAAGTTTCCGACGAGATCAAACCTGACTGGGATCTCACCGGAGCGGTTGACGACGCGCAGTTGCTGACGATGATCGGATATCGAGTGGCGCAAGCCGACAAGTATCCGGAATGGAAAGCGGGATCAGAATTCAAAGCAAAGCGTGACGACATGATGAAGGGCACCGGCTCGGGTGGTCCATCAATGCCGTAAACCGAAAGCGCGCTTCAAAGAACGTTGGGGCCACTCGCGAGAGTGGCCCCTGTTGTTTAGAGTGCTTTTTGTAGTGTGGTGAGCAGGTGATCTGCGTCGTTCATGGTGAAGGGCATCGGCGGACGGATTTTCAGGACGTTGTGCGATGGTCCGTCGGTGCCGATCAGGATTGCATTATTTCGCATCGCGTTCACGATGCGGTGAGCTTCTTCTGTTGCCGGCGCGTCGTCCTTTGTTAATTCGACGCCGATGAATAGTCCGGAGCCGCGCACGTCCGCGATCAGGTCGTGATGTTTCTGTAGTTCTCTTAGTCCGTTCAGTAAATGCGTGCCGACCGCGAGTGCGTGAGCCTGAAGGTTCTCATCCTGTACAACCTCCAAGACGGCCAGACCAATCGCGCACGAGACGGTGTTCCCGCCGAAGGTGCTGAAGAATTCCATTCCGTTGTCGAACGAACCGGCTATCGCAGGCGTTGTGATTACGGCGCCGATCGGATGCCCGTTGCCGATCGGTTTTCCGAGTACGACGATGTCGGGAACGACGCCGTAACTCTCGAAGGCCCAGAAATGCGTCCCGATGCGACCGTATCCGGTTTGCACTTCGTCCGCGATGCACACACCGCCGGCCGCGCGGACCGCGTCGTACACTCGATTGAGATAACCTTGCGGCAGAACGATCTGACCCGCAACGCTCGGCATCGATTCCGCGATAAAGCCACAAAGCTTCTGGGTCGTCCCGATGACCTCGACTACGTTTTGCGCATCGTCCGCCATGCGCGGAAGTGGAACTTTGTGCACCCACGACGGCGGACCGTTTCCACCTGGACCATCGTGCTTGTACGGGCTCAGATCGATCAGCGTCGTCGTGTTGCCGTGATACGCGTGATCGAGAACGATCATGTCGCGCGCGTTTGTGTGCGCACGTGCGAGGCGGACCGCGAGCTCGTTTGCCTCGCTGCCGGAGTTGACGAAGTAACAGACGTTCAGCGGATCAGGCAGCGTTGACGTGAGACGTTCGGCGTAATTCAGAATCGTATCGTGCAAATAGCGGGTGTTCGTGTTCAGCGCCTGCATCTGTCGCAAACCTGCTTCGACGACTTTCGGATGACAGTGACCCACATGCGCGACGTTGTTGTACCCGTCGAGATACTGCCGCCCGTCTTCGTCGTAGAGATACTGCATCGAGCCACGCACGATCTTTAGGGGCACGTCGTACGCGATGCTCAGATTGCGACCGAGCAGCCGCTTTCTCGCTTCGATTAAGGATTTCATTCGTGTTCCAACCGCGGCAAAGTCTCTACGATCGCTCTTTGGCTTATCCGCAGGTACTCGTTCTCGGGTCGCTGTCGGAGTTGGTAGGCCGCCAGGCAAACACTCATCGCCAGCCGCAATCGAACCAGCGGCCACAAAACCTCGCGCTCGTCCGCCGTCAACGGAAACTCATCTGTGTACGCGTCAATCACCTGAGTGGCTGTGGCGCGTGGCTCATCCTTCCCGAGCGCGACGTAAGCCAGCGCGATCGCGAGATTGCCAATGGTCCAGCTATAAACCATGTCACCAAAATCGATGATGCCGACCACACAATCGCCGTCAACCAAAACGTTGTAGTCGTTGGCATCGGCATGGATCACACTGCGACGCAAATCCGTGTTCGATTCCAACCGGCATTTAAGAACCAGTTCACGTAACGCCGCGCTCTCGATTAGATCAGCATGCTGATCGATCACTCGATTGCCATTTGCCAGGTCCCAATGAAAATCGCGATGCAAGGCAGGATGATCGAAATGTGCAAGCGCGCGATCCAATTGCCCAAGCTTTCGACCGAAGTCGCGCAACAGTGCCGGCGAATGCGTCGCTGATGACGCGAGCGGGTTCCCCGGCAAATACGTCACCAGTCGGACGTAGTAGTTACCTTCCCGACTGATCGTCTCACCGCTCAAATTCGCCACGACGCGCGGACAAAACGACACTCGCTCGTGCAAGTAATCCAACGCCGCATTCTGCGCCTCCAGCAACGTACGCAACTCCAACGCGTTCGCAATCTTCAGTACA
>JAICGQ010000451.1 GCA_025923035.1 Pyrinomonadaceae bacterium
AACTGTCGCAGATTCAACAGTCGCCCGGATTGATACACGGCGGAGATGTTGTGCAGCGGAGTGAACGGATGGTCCACACGCGCGATTAAGCTCTCGTTCTTCAGCGGCGTGCTGACCGGCGCGATGAACGGCGCAATGCCGGCGGCGAGCGCCGGCGAGTTGACGTCTTCGAGTCGCGCTCGCTCGGGATTCGTCGGACGCGGCAACGGAAACAATGGGTTCTGCTGGATCGGAACGAGCGTATCGATCAGCGCGCTGTCGAGTACCTTGCTGAACTCGTACGACGCAAAGAACACGGATTGATTCCTGATCGGCCCGCCAAGCGTGAAACCGGCGACATGCTCCTGCAGCGGCAAACGCGAAAGGCCAAGCGAATTATTCCGAAAGCTGTTTGCATTGAGCGCCTCGTCGCGGAAAGAGTACAAAGCGCTGCCGTGAAACTCGCGCGCGCCGCTCCGCGTGCGTAGATTTACGCGCCCACCTGACGCGCGTCCGTACTCCGCGGAAAACTGGTTCGTGATCACCTGCACTTCCGCGACTGCTTCCAGCGAAGGTTGGAAACGCTCGCGTGCAGCGCGATCGTCGTTGTTATCGAGTCCGTCGATCGTGAGATTGTTCGAGTACGCCGGAGCGCCTGCGAGCGAGAAGACTCCCGACTCTTCGGGCGTCGATGCGTGGCTCGTGTTGCGATCCTCGGCGAGGTCGCGCGTGGACAGCGGTTCTTCAGTGACGCCAGGCAGAGTAAAAACAAGATCGAGCACCGAACGCGACGCTAGCGGTAACAACGCCGTTTCACTCGACGTGAGCGTCGTTCCAACTACCGTTCTTTTCGTATCGACGATCGGTGTTTCCGCCGTTGTAACAACAACCGGCTCTGCTACGACGGTCGAAGGCAGCAGCGTCACATCAAACTGCAAACTCTGACCCGAAGTAGTCCTGATCTGCGTGAATTCCTGGGTTGCGAAGCCAGAGCAGGAAACACGGATTACATAAATTCCCGGCTCCAACTGGATCAGACGATATCGACCCTGATCGTCCGTTGTTACCGTTCGCGCATTGGCCTGGACTTCAGCACCAGGAATGACTGCACCATTTTGATCGACAACTCGACCAAAGATCGTAAGGGTGTCGAGATCCTGTGCCTGGATAGATTGAAATACGAAAAGAAAGAGAACCAGCGTGAGACGTGAGGTCATTTTGTAAACTCCTGAGTTGTGAGGTTAAAGCGTCGCGCACTTTAACACTCTGAAGTTTACAGATCAACCACGTGTTCGACGTCGCAGTGCCGCAGCGCGCGTGAGTGGGACCAACGCATCGCTACTTCCCTCAGGCGGGGCGTCGAAATTCGTGAGCTCCTCAGCATGCGACTGCAGGTACTGGAAGAACCGTTCAAACTCGTGCTGCATTGCGTCCATCTTCTCGCGCATGTTGAGAATGATCTCGACGCCCGCGAGGTTCACGCCGAGGTCGCGCGTCAGCGAAAGTATCAGCTCCAGGCGCTCGAGATCGGGATCCGTATACAACCGCGTGTTGCCTTCAGATCGCGAAGGCTTCAACAAACCCTCGCGCTCGTACAAGCGCAACGTCTGCGGATGAATGCCATACTGATCCGCCACCGCACTGATCGTATAGGTTTTCGGCTTTCTACTCATAACAAGCCAAGGGCTTTGTTCTTAGTGCTTAGATCGTTGTACTTTGATTTCAAGTAGTTCGCCTCGTTTGCGAGCAAAGAACAAAGCTCAAAGCACTAAGCTCTACTCCAAACCCATCTCGACGCGTGGGTTCGTCGAGTTCAACCTTGAATACTCGCGCAACAATTCCTTGGTCTCTTCCGAAATCACTTTCGGCAGCGTCACCTGCACTTCCACAAACTGGTGACCCTTCGCACCGGGATTTCTCAGCGACGGCGCGCCGCGATCGCGCAGACGAAACTTCTGCCCCGACTGCGTTCCCGGCGGAATTCGCAGCATCGTCTTTCCTTCAACCGTCGGCACTTCGATCTTCGCGCCAAGTGCGGCTTCCGGAACAGTGATCGGCACGGTCACATAAATGTTGTCGCCTTTGCGCGTGAAGTATTTGTGCGGTCCAACATTCGTGATGATGTGCAGATCGCCCGCCGGCGCACCCATTCGCCCGCCTTCGCCTTTGCCCGGAATCCGAACGCGCGAACCGGTCTCCACGCCCGCCGGAATACGCACCTTCACTGTCTCAGTTTTCGGCGTCGTGCCTTTGCCTTTGCACAACGAACACGGCGTGCGACGACGTCCGGTGCCGCCACAGTCGGGACACTCCTGCGCGAAACGCAAACGCCCGCCGGCGCGTTGCACCTGACCAGAACCTTTGCACGTCGAGCAAACGACAACTGGACCACCGATGTCGCCTGCACCGTTACACCGCGAACACTGTTCGGAGCGATTCACGGTGATGTTGGTCGTCAGACCGTTGATTGCCTCCTCAAACGAGAGCGCCAACGGCATTTCGATGTCGGCGCCTCGTTGAGGTTGTGGCCGCGGCGGTTCCTTCTCTTTCGCAGCTCCGCCACCGAACAAGTCCGCGAAGATGTCGCGAAAGGTACTGCCGCCGCTCCCGGCCCCGCCGGGTGAACTGCCGCCCCAATCAAAACCTGTGAAATCAAAACCCGGCGCCGTGCGTCCGCCGCCGGATGGACCAGCGCCGCGAGCCGCGGCGTCGGCGAGATTGTCGGAATACTGCCCAAAGCGATCGTAAACACTTCGCTTCTTCGGATCCGACAACACGTCGTGCGCTTCAGACATCATCTTGAAGCGCTCCTCGGCGGCTTTGTCACCCGGGTTCACATCCGGGTGATACTTGCGCGCCAAACGCCGGTAAGCCTTCTTGATCTCTTCGGGCTTGGCGTCGCGCTTGATGCCGAGTATTTCGTAATAATCCTGCTTAGTAGCCATTTAGCTTATTGCCAAATTGCCGATTGCCAGTTGCCAATTGAACGCGAAAGAACTGCTTCTCGCTTCAAATCGGCAATCGACAATCGGCAATCGGAAATGCCCTATTTGTTGTCGTCGACGTCGACGTATTCGGCGTCGATCACGTTGTCGTCGGCCGAACCGCTTGACGAGGACGACGCGCCCGCTGCCGACGCTTGATCGTCCGGCGGCGGAGTACCACCCGACGGAGCCTGTTGATAAAGAGCCTCCGCCAGTTTGTGCGACGCACTCTGGAGTTGATTGAAAGCGTTGTTCAGTCCGTCAACGCCGCCTTCAGCCAAAGCCTTCTTCGCGTCGGCGATAGCCGACTCGACTTCTCCGGCAACGGCTCCAACCTTGTCGCGATTGTCGGCGAGCGTCTTCTCCATCTGGTAGACCAGACCGTCGAGACGATTGCGCGCTTCGATCTCTTCACGCTTGCGCGCGTCGTCCGCAGAGTGCGACTCGGCGTCCTTCATCATCCGGTCGATCTCTTCCTTCGCCAGACCCGAAGAAGCCGTGATCGTGATCTTCTGTTCACGACCAGTGCCC